>NZ_JBJHAH010000027.1:0-57180 GCF_054050915.1 Modestobacter sp. SYSU DS0875
ATATTTTTAGGGGGGGAAGCGGCTCTGCCCTGGCGTTTCTCGACCCGGGCGGCCGCGTTCCGACTTACCCCCCCCCGTGCAGCGGGGCCGCCCCCCGCCGCCCCCCCCCCCTCTCGCGTGCCGGCTCAGACCGGCTCGTCGTAGTCGATGAGCAGCCGGCCGTCGTCCCCGCGCACCAGGGTGATCCGGTGCTGCTCGGGGAACCTGTCGCCGTCGGGCTCGACGTACGTCACCGGCACGGTGGCCTCGAGCGACCCGTCCCGGGCCTGCACCGCACCGATCTGCACGGAGCTGAACCGGTTCCAGAACCGGACGTAGGCCGCCCGGCTGCCGATCTCGGCCCGCAGGCGCGGCCCGGTCCGCTCCCAGGCGGCCTGCGGGTTGCCGGGCAGCAGTGCGTAGTAGCTGGTGATCGCGTCCCGCACGGCGGCGGCGCTGTCCGGGGCGGGCGGCGGCTCGCTGGACGGCGGGGGAGGTGGCGGCGCGCTGGTCTCCGGCGGCGGCGCGCTGGTCTCCGGTGGCGGCGCGCTGGTCTCCGGCGGTGGCTCGGTGGTCGACGGCGGGGGAGTCGAGGACGGGGTGGGCGTCGGCGTGGGGGGCGGCGTCGGCTCCGGCGCCTCGGAGGTGGTCTCCGAGGGCCGGTCACTGAGCTGCGCCGTCGGGCCCACCGAGCCGTCGTCCCGCCCGGCCAACGCGAAGCCGCCGCCGACGAGCCCGCCGACCACCAGCAGGGCCAGCAGGGCCACGAGGGCGCGGCGGCCGGCCCGGCGGTGGGGAGGCCGCAGGGCAGCCGCCGACCGGGCGCCGGTCGTCGGCCCGCCGGCTGGGGTGCTCGGGGTCGACGACGCGGCAGCCGTGATCGGTGGCGCCGGCGCCGCCGCGGGGGCGGGCAGCGGCCGGCCGTCGTCGTCCACCGCCCGCAGGTCGGCCAGCGTCGGCGGCAGCGGCGTCCGGGCGGCGAGCACCTCGGTGACGTCGCCGTCCTTGCCGGCGACCAGCCGGGCCAGCTGGTCGCGGACCTGGGTCATCGAGGGGCGCTTGCGCGGATCGGAGTTCAGCATCCGCATCAGCGGCCGGCCCAGCGCTCCGGCGTGCCGCGGCCGGGAGAAGTCCCCGCCGGCCACCCGGTGGAGCATCTCCAGCGGGTTCTCGGTCATCCCGAACGGCGGGGTGCCCTCCAGGCAGGCGTAGAGCGTGGCGCCCAGGGAGAAGACGTCGCTGGCCTCGTCTGGCTCCTGACCGCGCGCCACCTCGGGCGCGAGGTAGGCCGGGGTGCCCTTGACCACCCCGGTCTGGGTCAGCGACACGTCGCCGGTGGCCCGGGAGATGCCGAAGTCGGTGATCTTGACCAGGCCCTCGCTGCGCTCGCCCTCACCGATCAGCACGTTGCCCGGCTTGACGTCCCGGTGCACCACCCCGGCGGCGTGCACCGCCGCCAGTGCGTCGGCCACCTGCGCGCCGATCTGGGCGACCTGGGTCACCGGCAGCGTGCCGCTGGCCTGCAGCACCTGGGCCAGGCTGCGCGAGGGCAGGTACTCCATCACCAGCCAGGGCGTGCCGCCGTCGTCGACCATGTCGTAGACGGCGACGGCGTGCGGGTGGGTCAGCCGGGCGGCGATCCGCCCCTCGCGCATCGCCGCCTCGCGGTGGCCGGCGGTGACCTCGGGGTCGCTGCCGGCCGGGATGAGCACCTGCTTGACCGCGACGTCGCGGCCCAGCAGCTCGTCGCGGGCCAGCCACACCGCGCCCATCGAGCCGCCGCCGAGCCGCGCGCGCAGCAGGTAGCGGCCGGCCACCCGCGAGCCAGGAGCGGTCACCGGCGCCGTCCCGCGCAGAGCTGCCCGAGCACTGGGGTCAGGCGGAGGCCGGGGCCCCGTACCGGCGGGCGTACTCGGCCTGGGCCCCCTCGGGCAGGGCGTCGTACAGCTCGCCCAGCTCGCGCAGCGACGCCTCGGGCAGCTCGTCGAACAGCTGGGACCAGCTCGGTGGCTCCTCGTGGCTGCGGGTCAGCAGCAGCTCCCACGCCCGGGTCTGCCGGTCGCGCTGGGCGCGCTCGGCGACCATGCCGGAGAGGTAGGTGTCCTTCGCGGCGTCCTTCTCCGCCCGCGTCGCGTCGGCGGGGAGGTTGCTCGGGTCGGTCTCCTGCAGGGCGGTGACGATCGCGGCCACCACCTCGGGACGCACCTGCTCGGTCTCGCTCATCGGGCTCCTCCCGGTCGCTGCGGCTGCCGGCGGTCGCCCTCCGGTGCGGATCACTCAACCACCCTCCCGGTGCGCCGGCCGGGCGGGTCGGAGGGCGGCGGCTGACGCACGCACGGCTGCCCGGTAGACTGCCCGGCACTGGAGGATTCGCCTAGTGGCCTATGGCGCTCGCTTGGAAAGCGGGTTGGGTGCAAGCCCTCGGGAGTTCGAATCTCCCATCCTCCGCAGGTAGAGCGCCGTCACGGCGCCGAGCATCAGGGCTCCCCCGGCCAGCGCGGTCGGGGTGAGCCGCTCGCCCAGCACCACGGTGGCCAGCGCCGTCGCGGTCAGCGGCTCGAGCAGCGTCACGATCGAGGCGATCGCCGCGGGCACGGTCCGCACCCCGGTGAAGAACAGGCCGTAGGCCAGCGCGCTGGGCACCACGCCCAGGTAGACCAGCGTGCCCAGGGCCAGCGGGTCGCCGGTCAGGTCCAGCCCGGCGGCCAGCGCCACCGGGGTGAGCAGCAGCGCGCCGAGGGTGAACCCGGCCGTCGTCGTCGGGACGCCGTCGGGCACCCCGGCGGAGGCCAGCACCACCCCGGCGTAGGCCACCGCGCAGCCCACCGCGGCCAGCGCGCCCAGCAGCACCGTGTCCCCGGCGTCCGCGCCGGCCGAGACCCCGACCAGCAGCACCAGCCCGACCAGCGCCACCGCCAGGGCGGCCATCGTCGCCCGGTCCGGCCGGCCCTGCCCGAGCACCGCCCCGCCGATCGCGACCAGCAGTGGGGCGAGGCCGAGCGCGACGAGGGTGGCGATGCTCACCCCCGCGGTGGCGACGGCGGCGAAGTAGGCGCTCTGGTACACCGCCAGGCCCGCGCCGACCAGCACCAGCCGGGTGCGCACCCGGGCGGTCAGCGGCGGCCGCGGGGTGGGCCGCCGCCGGCGGGTCAGCACGTGCACGGCCAGCAGGGTGGCCGCGCCGATCGCCATCCGGTGCCAGGCGATGTCGAGCGGGTCGAGGTCGGTCCTCCGGGCGACCAGGTCGCCGCTCACCCCGGACGTGCCCCAGCACAGCGCGGCGAGGACGACGAGGAGGAAGCCGCGGGCCGATGGGGTCGGCGCAGCCGTGAGCATGGCGCGGGAGCCTAGCCGCGGGCCGGAGGGGCGGCAGCGGGATGCCCGGCGTCCTCTACAGTGGGACCCGACCCCTCGTACGGCGTCACCCTGTGAACCTCCCCAGGGCCGGAAGGCAGCAAGGATAAGCAGGCTCTGGCGGGTGTGCGGGGGGTCCCTTTCGTTCTCCCAGCCTCCTCCTGGTCGGTGCGGTGCACTGCCCGCACGCCTGGGGAGGGGAGCCGGTCAGGGCCCGTCGTCGCGCCCGGTGGATCGTTCTCGCAGCCGTGCTCCCGGGTCGAGGGCCGCGGCGCGGTGGAGCTCTTCCGCTGGCTCACCCAGTGACCTCCCGGCCCCGTCCAGAGGCTCGCCCCGCACGTCGGTGCCGGCACGTAACCTCGCGGCGTGGCTCTGGCGCTCTACCGCAAGTACCGCCCGGCGACCTTCGCCGAGGTGGTCGGGCAGGAGCACGTCACCACCCCGCTGGTGAACGCCGTCGACGGGGGGCGGATCAACCACGCCTACCTGTTCAGCGGCCCGCGCGGGTGCGGCAAGACCTCCTCGGCGCGGATCCTGGCCCGCTCGCTCAACTGCGAGCAGGGGCCGACGTCGACCCCGTGCGGGGTCTGTGCCTCGTGCATCTCCCTGGCCCCCGACGGCCCCGGCTCGATCGACGTCATCGAGATCGACGCGGCCAGCCACGGTGGCGTCGACGACGCCCGCGAGCTGCGCGAGCGGGCGTTCTTCGCCCCGGTGCACAGCCGCTACAAGGTCTACATCGTCGACGAGGCGCACATGGTCACCACGCAGGGCTTCAACGCCCTGCTCAAGGTGGTCGAGGAGCCGCCGGAGTTCCTGGTCTTCGTCTTCGCGACGACGGAGCCGGAGAAGGTGCTGCCGACCATCCGGTCGCGCACCCACCACTACCCGTTCCGGCTGGTGCCGCCGAGCACGCTGCGCGGCCTGCTGGAGAAGACCTGCGCCGCCGAGGGCGTGCAGGTCGAGCCCACGGTCTTCCCGCTGGTCGTGCGGGCCGGCGGCGGGTCGGTGCGTGACTCGCTGTCGATCCTGGACCAGCTGCTGGCCGGCGCCGGCGAGGACGGCGTCACCTACCGCGAGGCGGTGGGCCTGCTCGGCGTCACCGACGAGGCGCTGCTCGACGAGACGGTCGACGCGCTGGCCGCCTCCGACGCCCCCGGCGTCTTCCAGGCCGTCGACCGGGTGGTGGAGGCGGGCCACGACCCGCGGCGCTTCGCCACCGACCTGCTCGACCGGCTGCGCGACCTGATCGTGCTCAACGCCGTCCCCGAGGCCGGGGGCAACGGGCTGCTCGACTGCCCGCCCGATCGGCTGGACCTGATGACCCGCCAGGCGCAGGCGCTGGGCGCGGCCACGCTGTCCCGGCTGGCCGACACGGTGCACGAGGGCCTCACCGAGATGCGCGGGACGACGGCGCCGCGGCTGCTGCTGGAGCTGGTCTGCGCGCGGATGCTGCTGCCCGGTGTCGACGGCTCGGCCACCGCCACCCTGCAGCGCCTCGAGCGGCTGGAGCGGCGGATGTCCATCGCCGGCGAGCACGCCGGCCGGCCGGTCGAGGGGATCGCCGCACCGGTCCGCGAGGCCGCTGCGCCGGTCCGCGAGGCGCCGGCCCAGGTGCGCGAGCCGGTGGTGCGCGAGCCCGCCGCGGCGGCGCCGGAGACAGCGGGCTCCCGCCCGGCGTACGTGCGTCCGTCCCAGCGCTCGGCCGAGTCGGCCCGGGCCGCGGCTCCCGCGCCGGCGGCCGAGCGGCCTGCGGCCGCCCCGGCCCCGCCTGCCCCGGCGGCGACCCGGCCCGCCCCGGCCGCGACCCCGACGGCGCCGGCGGTCGAGGAGGGCGCGGACGGCTGGCCGGTCACCGCGCGTCCTGGCTCGGGTGCGCCCGCGCGTCCGGCCGCGGCGGCGCCCACCCCGGCGGCTCCCGCCGCCGCGCCGGAGGAGCGCCGGCGCTCCGCGGCGACCGGCGAGCCGGACATCCCGCTGCCGCCCGAACCCACCGACGACGAGGACTGGCCGCAGCCCACCCGGTCGGCGGCCCCCGCGAGCCGGCCCGCACCGCAGCGCGCGGCAGCGGAGTCCGCTCCGGCCCCGCGGGGTGGCGAGCCGACGCCGGTCGTCTCGGCCACGCCTGAGCCGGCCGCCGACGACGGTCAGCTGACCACCGCCGACGTCCGGCGGATCTGGCCGGAGCTGATGGCCGTGGTCAAGCGGCACAAGCGCACCACCGAGGCGCTGCTGAAGAACGCCCAGGTGCACGACCTGGCGGCCGGCACGCTCACGTTGAGCACCACCTCCCCGGCGCTGGCCCGGCGGATCGGCGACGACCTGAACAAGGACGTGCTGCGCTCGGCGCTGGAGGAACTGCTGGGCGTGCGCTGGAAGGTGCAGGCCGTCGTCGACCAGCCCGGCGCGCCGGCTCCGGGGAGCCCGCCGGTCACCCCGGAGGCGGCCCGGGCTGCCGCCGAGGCGGCGGAGACCGCCGAGGCCAATGAGCTGATGGCCGAGCGCGACGCCGCCCCCGGCTCGGACGAGCACACCCCGGCGGTCGACGCCGAGCAGGCCGCGCTGGCGCTGCTCCGCGCCCAGCTCGGCGCCCGGCCGATCGACGGCTGAGGCCACCGGTACACCTGTTCACCGGACAGTCGTGCTCTGCCCACGGGAAGTGGGCAGAGCACGACTGTCCGCGGAGGCCCTCCTCCGGGCGGAGCTTGTGCTCTGCTCACCCGGGGTGAGCAGAGCACGAGCTTCTCCAGGGCAGGCCCCAGCGGGGCGGATCACGTGGTCCGGGCGGCCGTCCGGTCCCCGTCGTCCAGGGCCCGGAACCGGATCAGCGCCATGACCGAGACCACCGGCCCGGCGGCCAGCAGCACCAGCGTCCAGCGCCAGGTGACCAACTCGGCCAGGTAGGGGAGCGCGCTGATGGTCACCACGGTGAGCAGGAACCCGGTGGCCGTCTGCACGGTCAGCGCGGTGCCCACCCAGCGCCGGTCGGCGACCTCGCTGAGCAGCGTCGAGTACATCGCCGAGTCGGCGATCACCGCCGCACCCCACACGCAGACGAACACCGCCAGCGCCGCCGTCGGCCACGACCAGGCCCACGGCGAGAGCAGGCAGCAGAACCCGCTGGTCGCTACCGCCACCGCGGCCACCGGTGCGCGCCCCCACCGCCCGGCCAGCCAGCCGGCGAGCACGCAGCCGGCCGCGCCGCACAGGCCGAAGGCGACCAGCGCGAGCAGCGCCACCGCCGACGCCGACGTCCCGGGCGCCACCTCGGCGCGGGAGGCGGTGAGCCAGGCGGCTGCCCAGGCCCACAGCGCGTAGAGCTCCCACATGTGGCCCAGGTAGGCGAGGTTGACCAGCCGCGGGCGGGCCGCGCGGAACCCGTCCAGCGCCTGCGCCGCGCGCGGGGGAGTGCCGACCGCCAGGTGCGGCCCGGCGCGCAGCAGCGCCACCGCCAGCAGCCCGGCCACCGCGCCGCAGCCGGCGGCGACCCCGAGGACCGCGCGCCACCGCTCACCGATCAGCCCGACGAACAGCTGGGGGAGCAGCGACCCGAGGGTCAGCGCCCCGACCAGCACGCCGAGGGCCAGCCCGCGGCCCCGCGCACCGAACCACGAGGCCATCAGTTTCATCCCGATCGGGTAGACCAGCGCGAGACCCGCGCCGGTGAGGAAGCGCAGCGCCCCGCCGACCAGTGGGCCCTCGGCCACGGTGGCCACCAGCAGCGTGCAGCCGGCCGAGCCCAGCGCCCCCGCGGCGAACAGCCGCTCCGGGCGCACCCGGTCGGCGAGCCCGGTCACTGCCGAGGTCAGCGCCCCGGCGACGAACCCCAGCTGCACGGCGACGGTCAGCGCCACGCCGCCGCCGGTGCCCAGCCCCCAGTCGGTGCGCAGCAACGGCAGCACCGCCGAGGCGGAGAACCACACCGCCAGCGCCAGCACCTGGGTGAGCGCGATCAGCGCCAGCTGCCGGTACGGGCCGGTGCGCGCGACGTCGAGGTGTTCTGCCGGCACGCCGGTCAGCCTGCCCGCTGCTGGTTCGGCCGTCGCACCCGGCGCCCAGCACCTACGCTCGGGGGCATGCCCGGACCCGGACGCCAGCCCGACATGCAGCAGATCCTCAAGCAGGCGCAGCAGATGCAGCAGCAGCTCGCCGCCGCCCAGGAGGAGCTCGCCCAGACCGAGGTGACGGGGTCCGCCGGTGGCGGCCTGGTGACCGCCACGATGACCGGCGGCGGCGAGATCACCGCGGTGACCATCGCGCCCGCCGCGGTCGACCCCGACGACGTCGAGACCCTGCAGGACCTCGTCGTCGCCGCCCTCCGCGACGCCCAGCGCGCCGTCAGCGACCTGACCGACTCCACCATGGGACCGCTGACCGGCGGCCTCGGCGGTGGCGGCGGCCTGGGCCTGCCCGGCTTCTGATCCACCCCCGCGGGGCCCCGGCCGCGGCCGGGCCCCGCCCCTGTCCCTGCCTTCTGCGAGGAGAACCGTGTACGAGGGCGCTGTCCAGGACCTGATCGACGAGCTCGGGCGGCTGCCCGGCGTCGGGCCCAAGAGTGCGCAGCGCATCGCCTTCCACCTGCTGGCCGCCGAGTCGGCCGACGTGGGGCGGCTGGTGGCGGCCCTGCAGCGGGTGCAGGCCGAGGTCCGCTTCTGCGTGACCTGCTACAACGTCGCCGAAGGCGAGCAGTGCCGGATCTGCCGCGACCCGCGGCGGTCGCTCGACGTCATCTGCGTCGTCGAGGAGCCCAAGGACGTCGTCGCGATCGAGCGCACCCGGGAGTTCCGCGGGCGCTACCACGTGCTCGGCGGCGCGATCAGCCCGATCGAGGGCATCGGCCCCGACGACCTGCGGGTCAAGGAGCTGATGACCCGGCTGATGGACGGCACGGTCACCGAGCTGATCATCGCCACCGACCCCAACCTCGAGGGCGAGGCGACCGCCGCCTACCTGGCCCGGCTGGTCGGGCCGCTGGGGCTGGCCGTCTCCCGGCTGGCCAGCGGCCTGCCGGTGGGCGGTGACCTGGAGTACGCCGACGAGGTCACCCTGGGCCGGGCCTTCGAGGGCCGCCGCCGCATCGACGCCTGACGTCCGCGGGAGCATCGTAGGGAGCGCCAGCGAGCGAGGAGCGGACCGCGGGCGGAGGGCGTCTCATGTGATCGACGCCTAGAAGGTCGAAGGACCCCGTCGCCCCCCGCCACTCGCAGGCTCGCGGCGGGACCCTGCGACGGGGCCGGCCCCACCGCTCGCAGGCTCGCAGCGGGTCCCTGCAGCGGGGCCGTTCCAGCGGGTCACCTTGGTTGAGGGTTCCATCACAGCGGTGGTCCGGAAGTGGCGGCTGCCGCGGGGGCTTGGCACTCTGGACGGGTGGTCGAGCCGGGTTCGCTGACGCGTCGTCGCGCCGTGGACCTGATGCGCGTCGCCAGCACGCTCTGACACCGCGCCGTCCCCCTCTCCGCGGAGAGGCTCCCGGACGGCGGCCGTGCGTGACGACGCCGGCCTCCGGGAAACAGTGCCCGACCGCCCGCACCTGCCCGAGGACCCAGCCCCCATGATCGAGCTGTCCGACGTCCGCAAGGTCTTCCCCGCCCGCCGCGGTGCCGGCGAGGTGGTCGCCGTCGACGGCGTGAGCCTGTCGGTCGCCCGCGGCGAGTTCGCCGGCGTCGTCGGCCCCAGCGGCTCGGGCAAGAGCACGCTGGCCCGGCTGGTGAACCTGCTGGAGCGGCCGACCTCGGGCACCGTCGCCGTCGACGGGCAGGTGCTCACCGACCTCGACGACGACGGCGTCCGCCGGGCCCGCCGCAGCGTCGGCATGATCTTCCAGCACTTCCACCTGCTCGACTCCCGCACCGCCGCCGGCAACGTCGAGCACCCGCTGGAGCTGGCCGGCGTGGGCCGCGCCGAGCGCCGCGCGCGGGTCGCCGAGCTGCTCGACCTCGTCGGCCTGGCCGACCGGCACGGCTCCCGGCCCGGCCAGCTCTCCGGCGGGCAGAAGCAGCGGGTCGCCATCGCCCGGGCGCTCGCCGCCCGCCCCACCGTGCTGCTGTGCGACGAGGCGACCTCCGCGCTGGACCCGGCGAGCACCGCCGGCGTGCTCGACCTGCTCCGCCAGGTCCGCGCCGAGCTCGGCCTCACCGTGCTGCTGATCACCCACGAGATGGCCGTGGTGAAGGCCGTCTGCGACAGCGCCGTGCTGATGTCGGCCGGCCGGGTGGTCGACGGCGGCCCGCTCGCCGAGGTGCTCACCCGCCCGGACTCCCCGCTGGCCGCCCAGCTGGTGCCCGCACCGCCGGTCGACCCCACCGCCGAGGGCGACCTGGTGGCGGTCACCGTCACCGACGCCGCGCCCGAGGCGCCGGTGCTGCGGGTGCTCGCCGGGGAGCTGGGGCTGTCGGTCGAGGTGGCCGGCGGATCGGTGGAGTCCGTCGCCGGCCGGCGGTTCGGCCGGCTGCTGTTGCGGGTGCAGGGCGACGACGGCGGCCGGCTGGACACTGCCCTCGCCCGGCTGCGCGCCGAGGGTGCGCTGGTCTCCCGCGCGGTCCCCGGCGGTCAGCGACGGCTGCCCGGCGCCGACGACGAGCCGGACGGCGACCCCGGGCCGCCCGACGTCCAGGAGTTGGCCGACGCCCCGGAGGTGCAGCGGTGAACTGGGACCGGATCGCCCCCCAGCTGGTCGACGCCACCGGCGAGACCCTCTACATGGTCGGGGTCGCCACCGCGCTCACCGTGCTGCTCGGCGTCCCGCTCGGGGTGTTGCTCACGGTGACCGCGCCGGGCGCGCTGGCCCCGCACCCGATGCTCAACCGGCTGCTCGGCCTGGTGGTCAACCTGGGCCGCTCGCTGCCGTTCATCATCCTGCTGGTGCTGGTCGCCCCGGTCACCCGCGGCCTCGTGGGGACGACGATCGGGTCGACGGCGACCATCGTGCCGCTCACCATCGGCGCCGTCCCGTTCCTGGCCCGGCTGGTCGAGACCAGCCTGCGCGAGGTGGCGCACGGCAAGGTCGAGGCCACCCTCGCCATGGGCGCCCGGCGGCGTGACGTGGTCCGCACCGTGCTGCTGCCCGAGGCGCTGCCGTCGGTGGTCGCCGGCGTCACCGTCACCGTCGTCGCCCTGATCAGCTACTCGGCGATGGCCGGGGCGATCGGCGGCGGCGGGCTGGGCGACTTCGCCATCCGCTACGGCTACCAGCAGTTCCGCACCGACATCACCGTGGTCACCGTCGTGGTGCTGCTCGTCGTCGTCCAGGCCCTGCAGTGGGCCGGCGACCGCTGGGCCCGCCACCTCGCCCACGCCTGACCCCACACCCACCGAGCAACAGAAGAGGAACCCCATGCGCTCGAAGCTGGCCCTGACCGCCGCCGCGGTCACCACCGCCCTGACCCTCACCGCCTGCGGAGGCGGCGACGCCGAGCTGTCGTCCGCCGACGAGCCGTTGCGCGTCGGCGCCTCGCCGGTGCCGCACGGGGAGATCCTGCGGTACATCGACGACGAGCTCGCCGACGACGCCGGGCTGGACCTGGAGATCGTCGAGTTCACCGACTACGTGCAGCCCAACACGGCGCTGGACGACGGGTCGATCGACGCCAACTACTTCCAGACCATCCCCTACCTGGAGGAGCAGGAGGCCAGCGCCGGGTACGACTTCACCCCGCTGGCGCCGGTGCACATCGAGCCGCTGGGCATCTACTCCGAGTCGCTGACCGACCTGGCCGCGCTGCCCGACGGTGCGACCGTGGCGATCCCCAACGACCCGACGAACGCCGGCCGGGCGCTGCGGCTGCTGGCCGCCAACGACCTGATCACGCTGGCCGACACCGGGGACTCCGCGCCCACCGCGCTGGACGTCGAGGAGAACCCGAAGAACCTGGAGATCACCGAGATCGAGGCCGCGCAGCTGCCCCGCTCGCTGACCGACGTCGACGCCGCGGTGATCAACGGCAACTACGCCATCGACGCCGACCTGGTGCCGGCCGAGGACGCGCTGGCGCTGGAGGAGGCCGAGGGCAACCCCAACGCCAACCTGCTGGTGGTCCGCACCGGCGACGAGGACGACGAGCGGATCCAGCAGCTGGAGGAGCTGCTGCACTCCGACGAGGTGCGCACCTTCATCGAGGACACCTACGAGGGCGCGGTCATCCCGGCCTTCTGACCCGCCGCCCCGTTCCGCCAAAATGGCCATTTTGGCGGAACGGCCGGCCGGGGTCAGGGGTCGACGACGACGTCCTGGCCCCGCCGGACCGCCCGGCGCACCCGCAGCCGGGCGACCTGGCCGAACCAGCGCACCAGCGTGGTGTAGCCCGGCGTCGGGCCGTGCCAGCCGAGGAACCCGCGCGGCCCGGTGACCATCTCCCCGGTGGAGGTGTCGTAGCGGGCCTGGTGCCACGGGCAGACCAGGCAGCCCTCGGCGTCGACGGTCCCCTGCGCGAGGTCGCCGAGCTGGTGCCGGCAGCGGCGCGAGACGGCGGCCAGCCGCCCGTCGGCGTTGACCACCGCCCAGGAGCCGGCGGGGCGGACGGCGCCCGGGGGCAGGTCGGCGGTGGGCACGCGATCGGGAGCGGGCACAGGGGTCCTCCTGGTCTCGGGACTGGTCTCGGTGGGTGCCCGGCCACCTACCCACGGCAGCGACACGGGAGACCTCCGTGGGAGTGCCGGAGGACGGGGGCCGGGAGGGCCGGAAAGCGTCGGACCCCGGCGGGACGGTCGCCTCCTCGGCCGTCCGACCGAGTGCAGTCCTTCCCGAGGAGGAGACATGCCCACTCGCGACACCGCCTGGCCGCCCGGCACCCCCTGCTGGGTCGACCTGGCCACCCCCGACGTCGACGCCGCCCGCGCGTTCTACGCGGCGATCCTCGACTGGACCTACCGCGACCCGGGGCCCGACTCCGGCGGCTACCTGATGTGCCTGCGGGACGGGCACGAGGCCGCCGGCCTCGGCCCCCAGCAGGACCCGGCCGACCCGCCCCGGTGGACGACCTACTTCGCCACCGACGACGCCGACGCGACGGCTGCCCGGGTGGCCGCGGCCGGTGGGAGCGTGCTCGCCCCGCCGATGGACGTCGGCCCGGCCGGCCGGATGGCGATCGCCGCCGACCCGCAGGGCAACCCGTTCGGGCTCTGGCAGGCCGGCACCACCACCGGGGTCCAGGTGTTCAACGAGCCCGGTTCGCTGGTCTGGAACGAGGTCGCCGTCGACGACCCGGCCGCGGCGCGAGAGTTCTACTCCGCGGTCTTCGGCTTCCGCTTCGAGGAGATCTCGGACGCCGGCGGGTACTGCACCTTCGCGACCGACGAGCGCCCGCTGGGCGGGCTCGGCGGGGTGGTCGAGGGCCTGCCCCGCGGGTGGAGCACCTGTTTCGCGGTCGCCTCCACCGATGAGGCGGTGCGGGCGGTCGAGTCCGGCGGGGGGAAGGTGCTCATGCCGGCGGAGGACACCCCGTACGGCCGGGTCGCCGTGGTCGCCGACCCGCAGGGTGCGGCCTTCTCGGTGATGCAGGACCTCGGCGGCTGACGGACGCACCGGTCAGGACCTGACATCCGGCACCTGTCCGGCGCCGGCCGCGACCGGCAGGGTCGGGACAGGCGTCGCCGGGCGGGTCCGGTCCCGGACCGTGGGACGGCGCCGGGCCTGAGGGGAACCGGTGCGATGCGTGACCTCCTGCTGTCGACGCACGTCCTGCTGGGAGTGGGTGGGCTGCTCCTCGGCCCGGTCTGGCTGGCCGCCCGGCGGTCCGGTCGCCGGGCGCGAGGAGCAGCCCGCGCCTACCAGGCTGCTGTCGCGGGGGTGGCCGTCTCGGCGGTGGCCCTGGCCGTGACGGCGCCCGGCCTGGGCTGGCTGGTGCCGGTGGCGGTCGGCACCGAAGTGCTCGCGGTCACCGGGGCGCTGGCACGCCAACGGAACTGGTCCGGCTGGCGCAGCTGGCAGCCGCACCTGCTCGGCGGCTCCTACATCGCACTGGTCACCGGAGTGCTGATCGCCGAGACCGGCAACCCGGTCTTCTGGGTGCTGCCGGCGCTGGTCGGGCAGGTCCCCATCGCGGTGGCCAAGCGGCGGCTGCACGCGCCGGTGGAGCCCGGCACGCCGGTCACAGCCTGATCAGCCACGATGGGGGCATGCGCCCGTCCGTACGATCCCTGACCGTCGGCGTCCTCGGTGCGGCCGGCGTGCTGCTCGGTGCCGGGCCGGCCCTCGCCGTCGAGCCGTTCGCCCCGACCGAGCAGCTCGTCGACCAGGCGGACGTGCTCAGCCCCGCGGAGGAGGCGGAGGTCGAGTCCGCGCTGCAGGAGCTGCGGGCCGAGGACGGCACCCAGCTCTACGTCGTCTACGTCGACTCCTTCGACGGGCTGCCCCGCGGCCAATGGGCCGAGCAGGCCTTCGACCTGGCCGGGCTGGGCACGAACGAGGCACTGTTCGCGGTGGCCACCGAGAGGTTCACCTCCTTCGATGTGGGGCCCAACAGCCCGGTGACCGAGGCCGAGTTCGCCACGCTGGTCACCCGCGACGTGGAACCGGAACTGGTTGCAGGTGACTGGGCCGGGGCTGCGGTCACCCTCGCCGAGGGGATCCGCACCGGCGGTGGGTCGGCCGGCTCGACCGCCGGGGGAGCCGCCGGCGGAGACGGTGGTGGTGGCGGCGCACTGGCCGTGCTGGTCGGGATCGCCGTCGTCGGGGGCGGTGGCTACGCCCTGGTGCGCAGCCGGCAGCGCAAGAAGCAGGCGGCGGCGCAGCAGCGGGCTGCGGAGGAGCGCGCCGCCGCCGAGGCAGCCGCCCGCGACCCGCACCACGGCACCCCGACCGAGCAGCTGATGTTCCGGGCCAGCGAGGAGCTGCTGGCGCTCGACGAGGCGGTGAAGACCTCCGAGCTCGACCTCGCCTACGCCCGGTCGCAGTACGGCGAGCAGTCGATCGCGGGCTTCCAGGAGGCGTTGAACGCCTCCAAGACCGAGCTGTCGCACGCCTTCGGCATCCGCCAGGAGCTCGACGACGACATCCCCGAGGACGAGCCGACCCAGCGGCGCATGCTCACCGAGCTGCTGCAGCTCACCGCCGCGGCGTCCGCCCGGCTGGACGACCAGTCGGAGGCCTACGCCCGGCTGCGGCACCTCGAGGAGTCCGCACCCGAGGCGCTGGCCGCGCTCGATCCTGCGGTCGACGCGGTTCGTGCACGGCTGCCCGAGGCCGAGCGCACGCTCGCCGACCTGCAGCAGCGCTACGCCCGTAGCGCGTGGTCGCCGGTCGCGGACAACGTGACCGAGGCGCAGGCGCGCGCCGAGCTCGCCGAGCAGGCGCTGGCACACGGCCGGTCGGAGCTCGACGAGGGGCGCACGGCGGCCGCCGTGCCGGCGGTCCGCGCCGCCGAGGACGCGCTGGCGCAGGCCCGCACCCTGCTGGACTCGGTCGGCCGGGTCGCCGGCGAGCTGGCCGATGCGGGGGACCGGTTCACCGCGGTCCGCGTGGAGACCGAGAAGGACATCGCCGAGGCCCACGCGCTGCTCGGCCGGGGCGTGGACACCCCTGGCCTGCGCGAGCAGCTGGCCCGGGCGGAGAGCGCGCTCGCCACCGCCACCGCCCAGCTCCAGCCGCGCGACGGCGCGCTGCCCGACCCCCTGGCGGTCGTGCGCCAGCTCGACGAGGCCGACCTGGCGCTGGAGGCCGCCCTCGAGCCGGCGCGGGACCTGCGCCAGCAACAGCAGCGCGCGGCCGCCCACCTGCAGCAGGCGGTGCGGGCGGCGGACACCTCGATCGCGGTCGCCGAGGACTTCATCGCCACCCGCCGCGGGGCCGTCGGCAGCGTCGCCCGCACCCGGCTCGCCGAGGCCGATCGGACCCTGGACGCCGCCTCGCGCGCGGCCGCGAGCGACCCGGTCGCGGCGCTGCGGTCGGCCCAGCGGGCCGACGCCCTCGCCCGGCAGGCGCTCACCCAGGCCCAGCAGGACGTCGAGGACTACATGTCCGGCGGCTACGGGGGCGGCGGGTACGGCGGCGGCTACCGGCGCGGCTACGGCGGCGGGGGGTTCGGCGGCGGTATCGCCGGGGGCGTGGCCGGCGGGATGCTCGGCGGCATCCTGCTCGGGGGCCTCGGCGGCGGGTACGGCGGCGGCTTCGGCGGCGGGGGCGGGGGCGGCGGCTTCAGCGGAGGCGGGAGCTTCGGGGGCGGCGGCTTCAGCGGTGGCGGCAGCTTCTGAGCGTTCCGGGCCGGCCCGAGCCACGACCGGGCGGTGAACGTGACGTAGCCCTCAGGTGAACGCCCGCGGGGTCACAACACCATCACAGGTGAGCATCCGCCGTCCCGTCTGATGGGACAGGTGTGTTAGTCATGCAGTCCCATGACCACAGGCGGCCGGGGTCTGGCGCCTGTGCGCCGACCGGGCCGCCTGGACGAAGAACGAGGTGGCGGATGAACTCCGTGTCCAGGAGTGGCCGGCGTGCGCTGGTCGCGACGGCGGGCATCACGGCGACGGCGCTCGCGCTGGCGGCGTGCGGTGGCGGCAGCGACGACGGCGGCTCCGGTGGGGGCGGCGGCGACTCGCTGATCATCGGGACCAGTGACAAGATCACCACGATCGACCCGGCCGGTTCGTACGACAACGGCTCCTTCGCCGTGATGAACCAGGTCTACCCGTTCCTGATGAACACCCCGCTGGGCAGCCCGGACGTCGAGCCGGACATCGCCGAGTCCGCGGAGTTCACCTCGCCGACGCAGTACACGGTCACCCTCAAGCCGGGCCTCACCTTCGCCAACGGCAACGAGCTGACCTCCTCCGACGTCAAGTTCTCCTTCGACCGCGTGATCGCGATCAACGACGAGAGCGGCCCGGCGTCGCTGCTGTACAACCTGGACAGCGTCGAGACCCCGGACGAGCAGACCGTGGTGTTCAACCTGAAGTCGGAGAACGACCAGGTCTTCCCGCAGATCCTGTCCAGCCCGGCCGGCCCGATCGTCGACGAGGACGTCTTCGCCGCCGACGCGCTCACCCCGGACCAGGAGATCGTCGACGGCCAGGCCTTCGCCGGCCCGTACGCGATCACCGACTACAACCAGAACAACCTGGTCTCCTACGAGGCCTTCGACGGCTACGACGGCCTGCTCGGCGCGCCGAAGACCGACGAGGTCAGCGTCCGCTACTACGCCGACGCCTCGAACCTGAAGCTGGACGTGCAGGAGGGCAACATCGACGTCGCCTTCCGCAGCCTGAGCGCCACCGACGTCGAGGACCTGCGCGGCAACGACGAGGTCCAGGTCGTCGACGGCCCCGGCGGCGAGATCCGCTACATCGTCTTCAACTTCAACACCCAGCCCTACGGTGCGACCACGCCGGAGGCCGACCCGGCCAAGGCACTGGCCGTGCGCCAGGCGGTGGCCAGCCTGATCGACCGCGAGGAGTTGGCCGAGCAGGTCTACAAGGGCACCTTCACCCCGCTGTACTCCTTCGTGCCCGAGGGCCTGACCGGCGCGATCGAGCCGCTGCGGGAGAAGTACGGCGACGGCGAGGGCGGCCCGGACGCCGAGGCCGCTGCCCAGCTGCTGGAGGCTGCCGGGGTGCAGACCCCGGTGCAGCTGAACCTGCAGTACTCCAACGACCACTACGGCCCGTCCTCGGGTGACGAGTACGCCCTGATCAAGGACCAGCTGGAGTCCTCCGGGCTGTTCACCGTCGACCTGCAGACCACTGAGTGGACGCAGTACAACGAGCAGCGCACCGCCGACGTCTACCCGGCCTACCAGCTCGGCTGGTTCCCGGACTACTCCGACGCCGACAACTACCTGACGCCGTTCTTCCAGACGGAGAACTTCCTGGGCAACCACTACTCGAACCCGCAGGTGGACGACCTGATCCTGGAGCAGGCGACGACGGCCGACCCGGCCGAGCGGCAGGCGCTGATCGAGCAGATCCAGCAGCTGGTGGCCGACGACCTGTCGACCGTGCCCTACCTGCAGGGCGCCCAGGTGGCGGTGACCGGCACCGACGTCGACGGCGCTCAGGACACCCTGGACCCGTCGTTCAAGTTCCGGTACGGCGCCCTGTCCAAGGGCTGACCACCCCCGCACCACCCCCGGCCCCGGGCGCCCCGCACCTCGCGGGTCGCCCGGGGCCGGGCACGTCCGGCCGTCCCCCGACGGCCGCCTGATGGACTGAGAGCGATGACCACGACCTCCGAGCTGGCCGGGAACGCCACCGAGCCGGCCGCACCACCCGCGAGCCGCCGGCGGCGCAGCGGCGGCGGACTGGGGAGCTATCTCCTCGTCCGCTTCCTGCTGATCTTCCCGACGATCTTCATCCTGGTGACGACCGTCTTCTTCCTGATGCGCGCCACCGGCGACCCGATCACCGCCGCGCTCGGCGGGCGGCTGCCGGCCGACCAGCTGCAGGAGCGGATCCGGGAGGCCGGGTACGACCGCCCGCTGTTCACCCAGTACCTGGAGTACCTGGGCGACGTCTTCCGCGGGGACTTCGGCACCACGCTCAGCGACCGGCGCCCGGTGACCGAGGTGCTCACCACCTTCGGTGCCGCCACCCTGGAGCTGGCCTGCTACGCCCTGATCGTCGCCTTCGTGGTGGGCATCCCGCTGGGGCAGCTCGCCGCCTACATGCGCGACCGCGCCCCCGACGCGATGCTGCGGGTCTTCGCGATCCTCTGCTACGCCACCCCGGTCTTCTTCGCCGGCCTGCTGCTCAAGCTCGTGTTCGCCGTCCAGCTGGACTGGCTCCCGGTCGCCGGGCGGGCCTCCACCCGTACCGAGATCGAGCTGTCGCGGCTGGACGGGCAGACCGGCATCTACCTGGTCGACGCCCTCCGCACCGGCGACCCTGACGTCATCAGCGACGTGCTGCAGCACGCCGTCCTGCCCGCGATCGCCCTCGGCCTGCTCACCGCCGGTGTCTTCCTGCGGCTGGTGCGCACCAACGTCATCGGCACGCTGGGCAGCGGGTACGTCGAGGCAGCCCGCTCGCGCGGCGTCGGGGAGTACCGGCTGCTGCGCAAGCACGCCTACCGCCCGGCGCTGATCCCGATCATCACCGTCATCGGCATGCAGATCGCGATGCTGATGGCCGGCGCCGTGCTCACCGAGACCACCTTCGAGTGGCGGGGCCTGGGCTTCCAGCTCGCCCAGTACCTGCAGGCCCGCGACTTCGTCGCCGTGCAGGGGATCGTCGCGCTGCTGGCGGTCATCGTCGCGGTCACCAACTTCGTCGTCGACGTCATCGCCGCGCTCATCGACCCCCGGGTGAGGTACTGAGATGGCCAGCACCACGGGAAGCACCGCGGTGACCGCCCCCGCCGGCCGGCGCCGCACCTGGCGGCAGCTGCCCGTCGTCCACCAGCTGCGGCAGAGCGTCGGTCTGCAGCGCGGCATGCTCGTCGCCGGGCTGGTGCTCGCCGGCGTCTTCCTGCTCACCGCGGTGTTCGCCCCGCTGCTCGCGCCCTACGAGTACAGCCAGCTGCGTGACGCGACGGGGTCCTTCGGCGCGCAGCAGTCGCCGTCGGCCGACCACTGGCTCGGCACGACCGTCGGCGGCTACGACGTGCTGTCCCGGGTGATCTGGGGCTCCCGGACGGCGCTGTACGTCATCGTCGTGGCGATCGCCCTGTCGCTGGTCCTCGGCGTGCTGCTCGGCCTGCTCTCCGGCTACTTCGGCGGCTGGCTGGACCGGGTGCTGGTGGTCATCGCCGACGCGGTCTACGCCTTCCCCCCGCTGCTGCTGGCGATCGTCGTGGCGATCGTCATCAGCGGTGGTCGGTCGAGCATGTGGAACGGCATCCTCGCCGCGGCGATCTCGATCACCGTGGTCTTCATCCCGCAGTACTTCCGGGTGGTGCGCGCGGAGACGGTGCGGATCAAGTCCGAGGCGTTCGTCGAGTCCGCCCGGGTGATCGGCGCCAGCAACGGGCGGATCATGCTGCGCCACGTGCTGCGCAACGCCACCCGCACGCTGCCGCTGATCCTGACGCTGAACGCCTCCGAGGCGATCCTCACCCTCGCCGGGCTGGGCTTCCTCGGCTTCGGCATCGAGCCGACGTCGGCCGCCGAGTGGGGCTTCGACCTCAACCGGGCGCTCTCGGACGTCACCAGCGGCATCTGGTGGACCGCGCTGTTCCCGGGGCTGGCGATCGTGCTGGTGGTGCTCGGGCTGACGCTGGTCGGGGAGAGCCTCAACGACCTCGCCGACCCCCGGTTGCGCACCCGCCGCCGGGCGGCCCAGCAGCAGCCGGAGGGGCTGGCCGAGGTGGCCGCGGTGCCCGGCGGTGCGCTCAGCGCCGGGCCGGGCGGCGTCGACGGGCTCGAGGACCAGGGGCACGAGGACCAGGGACGGGGAGACCGGAGATGACCACCACCAACGCGACCGGTACCAACGCGACCGGGCCGGGCAGCGGTGACGTCGTGGAGATCCGCGACCTCGCGGTCTCCTTCGCCACCGACGCCGGCACGGTGGCCGCCGTGCGCGACGTGTCCCTGACGGTCGCCGCCGGTGAGGTGCTGGCCATCGTGGGGGAGAGCGGCAGCGGCAAGACGGTCACCGCCCGCACCATCCTCGGGCTGCTGCCGGAGACGGCCACCGCGCGCGGCGCGGTCGTGCTGCGCAGCCGGGACGGCGGCAGCTCGCACGACGTCGTCACGCTGCGGGGCAACCAGCTGCGCCAGGTCCGCGGGCAGGACGCCGCGATGGTGTTCCAGGAGCCCTCGACGGCGCTGAACCCGGTCTACCCGGTGGGCTGGCAGATCACCGAGGGGCTGCGGTCGCACGGCAAGCTCAGCAAGGCCGAGGCCCGGGCCAAGGCGATCGACGTGCTGCGCCGGGTGGGCATCCCCGACCCGGAGACCCGGATCGACCACTACCCGCACCAGTTCTCCGGCGGGCAGAAGCAGCGCATCGTCATCGCCCAGGCGCTGGTGCTCGACCCCGGCGTGATCGTCGCCGACGAGCCGACCACCGCCCTGGACGTCACCGTGCAGGCGGAGATCCTCGACCTGCTGCGCCGCTGCCGCGACGACTTCGGCGCCGCGATCGTGCTGATCACCCACAACATGGGGGTGGTCGCCGACCTCGCCGACCGGGTCGCGGTCATGTACCGCGGCGAGCTGGTCGAGCAGGCCGACGTCCGCACCCTGTTCGCGTCGCCGAAGGAGCCCTACACCCAGCAGCTGCTGGCCGCCGTCCCGCGGCTGGGCGGTGGCTCGGTGAACGCCCGGGCGCGCGCCGAGCAGCGCCCGGCGGGCTGGGCGGAGACCACCCCCGTGGTCTCCGCGCGGGACCTGCGCATCGTCTACCCCGGCCGGCTGCGGCGGCCGGACTTCACCGCCGTCGACGGCGTCAGCTTCGACATCCGCCCCGGCGAGGTGCTCGGGCTGGTGGGGGAGAGCGGCAGCGGCAAGACCACGATCGGGCGGGCGATCGCCGGCCTGACCAAGGTCAGCGGCGGGTCGCTGCAGGTGCTGGGCACCGAGATGAACGGGATGAAGGAGCGCACCTTCCGCCCCGTCCGCGAGCGGATCGGCTTCGTCTTCCAGGACCCGGCGACCAGCTTCAACCCGTTGCTCACCATCGCCGATGCGGTGGCCGAGCCGCTGGTGGTGCACAAGCGGGCCAAGGACCCCCACGCCGCCCGCCGGCGGGTCGACGAGCTGCTCGAGGCGGTGCAGCTGTCCAGGGCCTTCGGCGACCGGTACCCGCACGAGCTCTCCGGTGGGCAGCGGCAACGGGCCAGCCTGGCCCGCGCGCTCGCGCTGGAGCCGGAGCTGCTCATCGCCGACGAGCCGACCTCGGCCCTGGACGTCTCGGTGCAGGCCCGGGTGCTGGAGCTCTTCGCCGACCTGCAGCGGGAGCTGGGGTTCGCCGCGCTGTTCATCAGCCACGACCTCGCCGTCGTCGACCTGCTGGCCGACCGGATCGCGGTGCTGCTGCGCGGCCGGCTGGTCGAGGAGGGGACCGGCGCGGAGGTGCTCGGGGCGCCGCAGCACGCCTACACGCGTCGGCTGCTGGCCTCGCTGCCGGTGCCCGACCCCGACCAGCAGGCTGCCCGCCGCACGGAGTGGGAGCGGCTGCGCGCCGACGCCTGAGCCAGCCGCCCGCCCACCCGCGTGCGGCCGCTCCGGGGATCAGGTGGGCTGATCGTGCTCGCTCCTGGCTCAGCTCAGGAGGTGAGCCAGGAGCACCGGCGGTGAGCTGAGCTGATCGTGGGCGGGCGGGCGGGCTCACCGGGAGGCGGGGTCTCCCTCCGGCTCCCGGTCGCCCACGCCCAGCTCGTCGGTGTGCGTGCGGTCGGTCAGCGGGGCGCCGGTGAGGCGGGCCGCCTGGCCCACCTCGAAGCCGGCGATCGGCACGGTGCACAGCTGCAGCACGGCCGCCACCAGCAGGACGACGATCGCGCCGGTGTCCGGCGTGCGCAGCGCCACCCCGAGCAGGACGAGGACCAGGCCCAGGCTGGCGGCCTTGGTCACGGCGTTGGTCCGGTTGTAGACGTCGGGCAGCCGGAGCAGCCCGAGGGCGGCGATCCCCACCAGCGCCACCCCGGCCAGCAGGACCACGTCGCCCAGGGCGCTCACCGGGACCGCCTCGCGACCAGCCGGGCCAGGGCCACGGTGGCCAGGAAACCGACCAGCGTGCCGACCAGGACCAGGTCGAGCAGCGCCGGCGCCCGCATCCGCACGGAGAGGACGGCGACCGCGCACAGCGTCACCGCGAAGCCGAAGTCGACCGCGAGGACCCGGTCGGCGTCGGTCGGGCCGAGGACGATCCGCCCTGCGGCCGCCAGCAGGGACAGCGCGAGCACCGCCAGCGCCGCGTCCAGCACCATCAGCTCTCCTCCCGATCCGGAGCGGCGCCCGGCCCGGGGGCCCGGTCGGGCGCCTGGCCGCTGCGCCGCCAGGCGGCCAGCATCCGGTGCTCCAGCTGGTACAGCTCGGCCCGGGTCGCGGCCACGTCCGGGACGTGCATCGTGTGCACGGCCACCTCGACACCGCCTCCGCCGGACCGCCGGTCCGTCGAGGCGATCACCAGCGTGCCGGGGGTCAGCCCGACCAGGGCGATGAAGGACGCGACCTCCAGGTCGGTCCGCCCCGCCAGGTGCAGCCGGAGGACGGCGGGGGTCACGCCGGTCCCCGGGGTGACGATCTCCCGGGCCACCTGCAGGTTGGCGCGCAGGAAGCGCCCGGTGTAGTACGCGGCGAAGGCGGCCAGCCGGCCCGCGTGCCGCAGGGTGCGCACGACCTCGTTCACCGGCCGGTCACCGCCGCCACCCAGCCGCCGGGGTCGACCAGGCCCGCGGCGGCCGCCTCCGCGGCCTGCAGCAGGGGCTCGGCCCAGATGCCCAGCACCAGCGCGCCCGCGGCGAGCAGCAGCGGCGGCCCGACGAGGGCGGCCCGTGCGCCGCGGCCCGGACGGGTCCGGGTGGCCGTGCTGCCCGGACCGTCCCCGGCCCGCTCGGGCCCGTCGACCCGCTCCGGCGGACCGTCCTCGGCGGGGGCCCAGAAGACGCCGTTCCACACCTTCAGCATCGACACCAGGGTGATCAGGCTGACCGCGAGCAGCGCCGCCAGCACCCACCAGGCGCCCTCGGCCGCCGTGGCGGTGGCCAGCTGCAGCTTGCCGACGAACCCGGACGTCGGCGGGATGCCCACGAGGGCGAGCGCCGAGCCACCGAACGCGACCGCGAGCAGCCGCTCACGGTGCACCAGCCCGCCGAGGTCGTGCAGGGAGTCGGTGCCGTACCGGGTCCGGAGCGCGCCGCCCACCATGAACAGCGCGGCCTTCACCAGGACGTACTGGACGAGGAAGAACAGCGCCGCGGTGAACCCGGCGAGCGTCGCGAGCCCCAGCCCCACCACCACGTAGCCGATCTGGCTGACCATGTGCGAGATCAGCACCCGCCGCACGCTGCTCTCCCCGACCGCGGCGAGCACCCCGACCACCATGGTCACGACGGCGGCGGTCAGCAGCAGCCAGCGCAGGTCCGGGTCACGGTCGAACAGCACGGCGTAGAGCCGGAACAGCACGTACAGCCCGACCTTGGTGAGCAGTCCGGAGAACAGCACGGTCACCGCCGGCCCGGTGACCGCGTAGGAGCCGGGCACCCAGCTGTGGAACGGCACGACCGCCGACTTCACCGCCATCGCGAGCATCGCCACACCGGCGGCGAGCGCGGCCGGGGTGCCGGCCGCGGCCACCCCGGCGAGCTCGCCGAGCTGCACGGTGCCGGCCACCCCGTAGAGCAGGCCGGTGCCGGCCAGGAACACCGTGGAGGCGAACAGGTTCACCGTGACGTAGAGCCGGCTGCCGGCCACCCGCTGCCGATCCCGGCCCAGCGCCACCAGCACGTAGCTGGGGACGAGCATCACCTCGACGAAGACGAACAGGTTGAACAGGTCGGCGGTGAGCAGCACGCCGGAGACGCCGGCGGACATGACCAGCACCAGCGGCACCGTCAGCGGGGCGTCGTCCTCACCGGTCCCGATCGCGTACACCAGGCCGAGCAGGACGACGACCGAGGTCAGCAGCAGCACGAGGGCGCTGAGCGCATCGGCGGCGAAGGTGATCGCGATGACCGACGGCCACCCGGCGACGCGCAGCACCGGGACGTCGCCGTCGAGCGCGCCGACCAGCAGCACCGCCGCCACCACCACCACCGCGGCGGCCACCGCGAGCCCCACCGCGCGGTCGACCGGGGAGGGCCCCGGCCGGCGCCGGCCCAGCAGGAGCAGCAGGCCGGCGGCGAGGAGGGGCCCGAGGACCGGGGCGGCCAGCAGCGCGCTCACCGGGGGCCGTCCGCGTCGTCGCCGGCCACGTCCGGAGCGGGGGCGTCGGCCGGGTCGGGGGCGGCGTCGACCGGGACGCCCGCGTCCGCGGTGCTGCGGTCGGCCGACGTGCCGTCGTCCTCCGGCTGCACCCGGCCGGCCCGGGCCAGGCCCAGCAGGTAGACGGTGATGGCGAAGGTGATCACGATCGCGGTCAGCACGAACGCCTGCGGCAGCGGATCGGCCGCCGGCTCGTCACCGCCCTGGCCGGCGAGCGGCAGCCCGCGCCGGTGGAGGCCACCGGCGGAGACCAGCAGCAGGTTCACCGCGTGCCCGAGCAGCACGAAGCCCACCACCACCCGGAGCAGGGTGCGCTGCAGCACCAGGTACACCCCGGCGGCCAGCAGCAGCCCGACCGCCACCGCGGCGGTCACCGGGCGCCCCCGGTGACCGTGACCTCGGCGCCGGTGGCGGGTGTGCGGCCCCCGTCGTCGCCGGACGCCCGGTCGGCGAGCGTGTCGACGGTGGCGGTGACCAACCCGACGACCAGCAGGTACACACCCGCGTCGAAGACCAGCGAGGAGCCGACGCCCAGCGCGTACAGGCCCGGCACCTCGAAGGGCTGCAGCGGCGGGTCACCCCACAGCAGCGGCAGCAGGGCCACGCCGAGCAGCACGACCACCCCGGCCCCGACCAGCGGCCGGGCCCGCAGCGCACGCCCCAGCCGCTGGTACGGGCCGAGCACGAGCCGCTGCAGCGTCACCGCGACGCCGGCCACCAGGGCGGCGATGAAACCGCCGCCGGGGGCGTCGTGCCCGCGCCAGAGCAGGAAGGCCGAGAGGGCCAGCATGCCGGGCACCAGCAGCCGGGTGCTCACCCGCAGCACGACGTCCTCGGTGGGGGTGCCGGTGCCGGCGATGGAGTCCCGGGACCCGGTGGCCGGCGGGCGCGCGGTGCCGGCCCGGGCGCGCAGCACCAGCAGCCCGAGCGCGGCCACGCCCACCACCAGGGACTCCAGGAGCGTGTCCAGCCCGCGGAAGTCGACCAGGACGGTGTTCACCACGTTCTCCCCGCTGGTGAGCTCCTCGCCCCGGGCCAGGAAGAACTCCCCTGCGGGGGAGAGGTCGCGGCGGCCGGTGAACGCCGCGGTGGCCCCGGCGCCGGCCAGCCCCACCCCGACGGCGAGCGCCGCGGCCGGCCAGCGGCGCGCCGGGCCGCTCCGGGGGAGCCCCACCGGGGTGCCGCGCAGGACGAGCACCAGCACCACGGCGGTGAGCACCTCCACCAGCAGCAGGGTGATCGCCACGTCGACGGCGCCGGCGAGCACGAACCACACCGAGACGAGCAGCCCGACCAGGCCGGTCAGGCCGATCAGCACCAGGGCCGACCCGGTGGCGGCCGCGCCGGCCAGCGCCAGGGCCAGCAGCACCAGCAGCGGCCACTCCACCGGCTCCGAGCTGCCGGCCCGCGGGGGCAGTGCGCCGAGGGCGGCGACACCCACCCCGGCCAGCACGAGCAGTCCGAGCACCGGGCGGGCCAGGTGGGCGGCGAGGGCGGGCACCCGGTCGGGGCGGCCGACGGCCGTGCCCGCGGCGAGCAGCCCGGCATGGGCGCGCTCGAACAGCTCGCTGCCGTCGGGCAGCCGCATCCGCTGCAGCACCCGGTCCACGGCGTCCCGCCGCCAGAACATCAGCAGCCCCGCCGTGAGGGTGACCGCGGACATGCCCAGCTCGGGGGTGAACCCGTGCCACAGGTAGACCTCCGGGGGGTCCCCGCCGGGCAGGGCGGCGGTGGCGGCGTCCACCAGCGGGTCCAGCAGTGAGACGGCCGGTCCCAGCAGCAGGCCGGCGACGGCGGCCACCGCGGCCGGGGCCAGGAAGGCCGGCGCCGGTTCGTGCAGGTCCGACGGTTCGGTGGCGCCCCCGCCGAACGCGCCGTACACGATGCGCGCGCTGTAGGCCACGGTGAACGCCGAGGCGAGCACCGCGGCGGACGCGGCGACCGGACCGGCCCAGGGTGCCAGCTCGGTGTCGAGGAAGCCGCCGAACAGGTACTCCTTGCTGACGAACCCCAGCAGGGGCGGCACCCCGGCCAGCGACAGCGCCGCCAGGCCGGTGAAGGCCGCCGTCCAGGGCATCACCCGGCGCAGCCCGGCCAGCTCGCGCACGTCGCGGCGGCCGGTCTCCTCGTCGACGATCCCGACCAGCATGAACAGCGTGGCCTTGAACAGCGCGTGCGCCATCGTGTGCAGCAGCGCCGCGGCGAGCGCCTCGGCGGTGCCCACGCCGATCGCCGCCACCAGCAGGCCCAGCTGGCTGACCGTCGACTGGGCCAGCACCGCCTTGAGGTCGTGCTCGCGCAGCGCCATCACCGCCCCGACCACCGCGGTGGTCAGGCCGACCACGATCAGGGTCGCCTGCCAGGCCGGCTCGTCGGCGTACAGCGGGCTGAACCGGATCAGCAGGTAGATGCCCGCCTTCACTATGGTCGCCGCGTGCAGGTAGGCGCTCACCGGCGTCATCGCGACCATCGCGCCGGGCAGCCAGAAGTGCACTGGCAGCTGGGCCGACTTGGTGAAGGCGGCGACCGCCAGCAGCACCCCGACGGGCAGCGCCACCGGGGAGTCGAGCACCACGGCGGGATCGGCGAGGACGGCGGACAGCCGGGTGGTGCCCGCGGTCACCGAGACCAGCACCACGGCGGCCAGCAGCGCCAGCCCCCCGGCGACGGTGACCAGCAGGGCCTGCCGGGCGGCCCGGGTCGCCGGCGTGCCCGCGGTGGAGACGAGGGCGAACGAGCAGAGGGTGGTCAGCTCCCAGCAGAGGTACAGCACCACCATGTCGTCGGCCAGCACCAGCCCGACCATCGCGGCGGCGAAGAAGGTCAGCAGCGGGTAGAGCGGCCCGTGGGCGTCCTCCTCGTCGATGTAGTGCGGGCAGTAGGCCAGCACGAGGGCGCCGACGCCGAGCGCGATCAGGCTGAAGACCAGCGAGACGCCGTCCAGCCGCAGGGTGAGCGAGACGCCCAGGCTGGGCAGCCACTCCGCCGACCACTCGACCACCGAGCCGGCCAGCACCGCCCGGGTGTGGGTGAGCAGCACCCCGCCGACCAGCAGGAACCCCGCAGCCAGCACGTACCCGGTGGCGCGCCCCAGCCGGCGGGCGAGCAGGGGGGCGAGCGCGGACAGGCCGAGCAGCGCCCCGAGGGCGACGAGCAGGCTCACCGGGCGGCTCCAGGGGTCGCGAACGGGATCGCCGACCAGGCTTCCCGGCACAGCGGCACCGAATCTAGGGGCTGCGGCCGGGCCCGGCAGGTCGGGAGCCGGGGCGAGGGCTGTGCGCAGTCGGGCGCGAGGCGCTCAAGATCAGCGTGTTCCGGAACGTCAGCGTCTTGCGTCGGCGGGGTTCGGGAGGCAGAGTGTGACCGCTCCCACACTGATCCGCTGATGCTCGCGCAACCGGCGTGGGAGCGCTTCCACGGTGCTCGCCGTGGATCCTCCGACGACAGGACGACGATGTTCTCGACTCCCCGCCGCCGACGTGCGGCGCTGCTGGCCGCCTCCGCGGTGATCGCGGTCGGCCCGCTCGCGGTGGCCGGTCCGGCCGCGGCGGCCCCGCCGGCCGGCTCCGGCCCGGTGGCCACGGCGCCGGCCCCGGCCCCGCCGCTGGCCCCCGGCACCCGCTTCACCACCCCGGTGCCCGACCCCGGCGCCGTCCGGCAGACCATCGACCTGGTCCAGGAGCACCGCTTCGCCGACGCCGAGCTCATCGCCCGCGAGGCCGCCACCCCGCAGGCCACCTGGTTCACCGACGGCACCCCGAAGGAGGTGCGGCACGAGGTGCGCCGCGCGGTGACGCTGGCCACCGCGACGAAGACCGTGCCCACCTTCGTCGTCTACAACGTCCCCGGCCGTGACTGCTCCCAGTACTCCTCGGGCGGGGCGGCCGACGACGCGGCCTACCGCGCCTGGGTCGACGGCTTCGCCGCCGGGCTGCGGAAGGGGCAGCAGATCACCGTCGTCATCGAACCCGACGGGCTGGCGCTGATGCCCGGTGACTGTCCGCCCGGCACGTACCCGGAGGGCACCGCGCCCACCGACGAGGGCCGGCTGGCCGACATCACCTACGCCGCCGCGGCGATCGAGCGGGCGAACCCGGCGGCGCTGGTCTACCTGGACGCCGGCCACGTCAGCTGGCACGCGGTCGGCGACATCGCCGAGCGGCTGGCGGCGGCCGACGTCGGGCAGTTCCAGGGCTTCGCCCTCAACGTCTCCAACTACCAGTACACGGCCAACCTGCAGCAGTACGGCACCTGGATCTCCTCCTGCCTGACGCTGATCACCGTGGCCGCGCTGCCGTCGGAGGAGTGCGGCAGCCAGTACTGGAGCGGCGGCCCGGCCAACGACTTCCAGGGCGTCGCGCTGGACCCGCTGCAGGAGTGGAGCGACTCGGCGGCCGACCCGGTGGCCAACACCGCGGGGGTCAACAGCCGGTACGCCCAGCAGCTCGGCGAGCTCGAGCCGACCGCCCACTTCGTCGTCGACACCAGCCGCAACGGCCAGGGGCCGTGGGCGCCGGACACGACCTACCCGGACCCGCAGACCTGGTGCAACCCGCCGGCCCGAGGCCTCGGGCCACGGCCGGAGGCGCAGCCGGCCGCGGAGTTCCCCCTGCTGGACGCCCACCTGTGGGTCAAGACGCCGGGGCAGTCCGACGGGCAGTGCAACCGTGGCATCGCCGGGTCGACCACCGACCCGGAGTGGGGCGGCATCGTCGACCCCGCCGCCGGGGCGTGGTTCCCGGAGCAGGCGCTGGAGCTGGCGCAGCTGGCGGTCCCGCCGCTGCGCTGAGCAGGTCCCCGGCCGCCCCGCCCCTGGCGCGGGGCGGCCGGCTCCCGCGGGCACGATCGTGGGGGGGGGCCCCCGCGGGGGGGCGCGCCCCCCGCGCGCGCCCCCCCCGGCCCCCGCGCCCCGCCCCGCGGGGGCGGGCGCCGGCCCGCCGCCCCCCCCCGCCCCCCCCCCCGCCCCCCCCCCCCCCCCCCCCCCCCCCGCCCCCGCCCCCCCCCCCCCCCCCCCCCCCCCCCCCCCCCCCACGACTGAGCGGACCCCCCGGTCAGCCGGGAACGGGCCGAGGGGCGCGGCGCCAGCGGCGCTCGGCCGCCTCGGCCAGCAGCAGGAACGCCTGGGCCTCGGGGGAGTGGCCGGGCCGGTCGAAGTGCGGCGCGGCGCTGGCCCCGGCCACCCGGCCCAGCGGGTCCAGCCGGGCCACCACCGCGGCCAGGAGCTCGCTGCCCACGCCGGCGCACCCGGCCGGGAGCCAGCCCTCGGCCGCCCCGGTCAGCGCGGCCCAGGCGAACATCGCCGCCACGGTGGGGTCGGAGCGGCTGGCCGGGTCGTCGAGCACGTCGCCGAGCAGGCCGTCGGGACGGCGCAGCGCGGCGGCGGCCGTCAGCAGCCCGCGCACCTCCGCGGCCACCTCGCCCCCGCGCCGCCCGGGGAGCCAGCGCACCGCGCGGGCCAGGCCGGCCACCACCCAGCCGTTGCCGGTGCCCCAGGCCCGGGGGTCGGCGAGGGCCCCGGTGTCCTCGTCCCAGCGGGCGGACCAGAGCCCGGTGCCCGGGTCGCGCAGCCGGGACCGGTGCCCGTCGAGCTGGTCCAGCGCCGCGACGGCGGCGCCGGTGGCGGCGAGGAAGGGCACCACCATGTAGACGGTGTCGGCCCACACCTGCCGGCCCTCGACCAGGTGGAACAGTGTGCCGTCGCCGGCCCGGGGTGCCCCGCTGAGCAGCCAGTCGCGCTGCCGGGCGGCGGCCGCGGCCAGGCCGTCGTCGCCGGTGCGGCCGGCGACGAGGTCGACGAACTCCGCCACCGCCCCGCTGTTCACCGAGCAGAGCGGGTCGAGCTCGGCCAGCCGCCCGTCGGGCCGCTGCCGGGCCACCGCGTCGTCGACCAGCATGCGGAGCGCGGCCGCCGTGCCCGACACGTCGAGCACGGCGGCCGTGAGCCCCTGGTCCCAGCTGTGCCGCTGGGTGACCAGCAGCGCGGACAGGACCTGCGCGTGGACCTCGTCGTCCAGCACGGCGCCTCCCTGTCCCCGTGGTCGCTGCCGCCGGACCTCAGAACGAGATCTCGGTGCCGTCCTTGAAGATGCGGCCGGTCACCGTCGTCGGCTCGCGCAGCAGCGCCAGCGCACCCGCGGCGCTCTCCTCCGGGGTGCCGGGGGCCTCCTGGCCACCGAGGTCGGTGCGCACCCAGCCCGGGTCGAGCGCGTTGACCGCGACCTCGCCGGCCAGCTGGGCGGCCTGCATGAGCACCAGTCCGTTGAGCGCCCACTTGCTCACCCGGTAGCTGCCGATGCCGGCGTCCCGGATGAGCTCGGTGGTGCCCGCGCCGGAGCTGACGTGCACCACCCGCGGCTCGCCGCCCTTGCGCAGCGCGGGCAGCAGCGCCAGCACCAGGCGGTGCGGGACGACGCAGTTGACCAGCAGGCTCTGCTCGAGCGTGCCGGCCGGCTCGTCCTCGAACCGTGGCTCGCGGGCGAGCATGACGCCTGCGTTGTTCAGCAGCACGTCCAGCGCACCCCACCGCTGCCCGACCGCCTCGGCCAGCCGGTGCGGCGTGGCCTCGTCGGTCAGCTCGGCGACGACGGGGGTGAACGAGCCGGGGCCGTCGGCCAGCTCCGCGGCCAGCTCGTCGAGGGCCGTCGCGTCCCGGGCGGTGCCCAGCACGTCGGCGCCCTCGGCGACCAGCCGGCGGGCGATCGCCCGGCCCACCCCGCGGGAGGCGCCGGTCAGCAGCACCCGGCGGCCGGCGAGGGAGGTGCCCCCACCGGCCGCCGTGGTGTCGGGTGCCGTCACCGGGCCCCCTCGCCCTGGGCCTCGGAGTGACGGCGCAGCACGTCGGCGTAGACCCGGGCGCTCTGCTTGGGGGTCCGCACCTGGGTGTCGTAGTCGACGTGCACGATGCCGAACCGCTGCTCGTACCCGCGCGCCCACTCGTAGTTGTCCATCAGCGACCAGGCGAAGTAGCCGCGCACGTCGGCGCCGCCGTCGATCGCCTCGGTCATCGCCGCCAGGTGCCGCAGCAGGTAGTCGACCCGCTCGGGGTCGTCGACCTGCCCGTCGGCGCCGACGGCGTCCGGCCAGGCGGAGCCGTTCTCGGTGATGAACATGGGCAGGCCCGGGGCGGTGTCGCGCAGCCACAGCAGCAGCTCGGTGAACGCCTCGGGGTTGATGCCCCAGCCCATGGTGGTGGTCGGGCCCTCGGGCTCGAGCTCCTCCACCAGCTCGGCGCCGATGAACGCCGACTGCTTGCCGGTGGGCTCGCTGACCGCCCGCACGGTCGACTGGAAGTAGTAGTTCACGCCCAGCCAGTCGACGGGGGTGGAGATGATCTCCAGGTCGCCGTCCTCGACGGGGAGCGGGGCGCCCGCGGCGGCCAGGTCCTCGGCGACGTCGGCCGGGTACTCCCCGGTGACGATGGGCACCACGAACATCCGGTTCTGCTGGCCGTCGAGCCGTCGGGCGGCGTCGAGGTCCGCGGCGGAGTCGGTGGCCGGCCTCATCGGGGTGAAGTTCAGCGTGATGCCCAGGTGGTCCGCGCCCTTGTCGCGCAGCGCCTGGGTCGCCAGGCCGTGGCCGAGCAGCAGGTGGTGCACGGCCCGGGACGCCTCGACCGGGTTCGTGTGGCCCGGTGCGTGCTGGCCGGCCATGTAGCCCAGCAGCGAGCTGCACATCGGCTCGTTGAGGGTCGACCAGTGCGGCACCCGGTCGCCGAGGGCGTCGTAGAGCACCCCGGCGTACTCGGCGAAGCGGTAGGCGGTGTCCCGGTCGGCCCAGCCGCCCTCGTCCTGCAGCGCCTGCGGCAGGTCCCAGTGGTACAGCGTCAGCCACGGGGCGATGCCCGCCTCGAGCAGCTCGTCGACCAGCCGGCGGTAGAAGTCCACCCCGCGCTGCTCGATGCGGCCGGTGCCCTCGGGGAGGATCCGCGGCCAGGAGACGGAGAAGCGGTAGGCGGCCAGCCCCAGCTCCTTCATCATCGCGACGTCCTGCGGGTAGCGGTGGTAGTGGTCGCAGGCGACGTCGCCGGTGTGGCCCCGGAAGGTCTTGCCCGGGGTGTGGCTGAAGGTGTCCCAGATCGACGGGCCGCGGCCGTCTTCGTCGACGGCGCCCTCGATCTGGTAGGCGGCGGTGGCGGCGCCGAAGGTGAACCCCGGGGGGAACACGAGTCCGGCGGTCCGGTCCTCGCGGACGTCGGTGGAGGTCATGACGGGGTGCGCTCCTTGCTGGGGACGGGGGTTGCCGGCGCGCCCCGCCGGTGGGGCGCGCGAGTCAGGAGAAGTGTGCGCGTCATTCGACGCGCAGGCCGCTCGTGGGGTCGAACACGTGCAGCTGCCCGGGCAGGACCGAGATGTGCACCTGGTCACCGGCGGTGATGGGAGTGCGCGGCTCGGTCCGGACGATCACCTCGGCGCCGTCGTCGGCGCCCCCGGTGAGCCGGGCGTAGAGGAAGGCGTCACTGCCGAGGTGCTCGACGACGTCGACGCCGACCGGGACGCCGTCGCCGGCGGGGGCCAGGACGCTGGCCTCCGGGCGGAAGCCGACGGTGACCTGGCCGTTGCCGGCCGACGCGCGGGTCAGCTGGTCGCGGGGGACCGGCAGCACCGCGCCGCCGAGCAGTACGCCGCCGTCGACCGCCGGCCCGGTGGCGATGTTCATCGCCGGGGAGCCGATGAAGCCGGCGACGAACACGTTGGCCGGGCGGTCGTAGAGGGACCCGGGGGTGTCGCACTGCTGCAGGACGCCGTCCTTGAGCACCGCGACCCGGTCGCCCATGGTCATCGCCTCGACCTGGTCGTGGGTGACGTAGACGGTGGTGGTGCCCAGCCGGCGCTGCAGGGCGGCGATCTGGGTGCGGGTCTGCACGCGCAGCTTGGCGTCGAGGTTGGACAGCGGCTCGTCCATCAGGAACACCTGCGGGTTGCGCACGATCGCCCGGCCCATCGCGACCCGCTGCCGCTGGCCACCGGACAGGGCCTTGGGCCGGCGGGTCAGGTAGGGCTCGAGGTCGAGGATCTTCGCCGCCTCCCGGACCCGGGTGGCGCGTTCGTCCTTGCCGATGCCGGCGAGCTTGAGCGCGAAGCCCATGTTCTCCTCCACCGTCATGTGCGGGTAGAGGGCGTAGCTCTGGAACACCATCGCGATGTCCCGCTCCTTGGGCGGGGAGTCGGTCACGTCCCGCTGCCCGATGACGATCGACCCGGCGTCGACCTCCTCGAGTCCGGCGAGCATCCGCAGCGACGTGGACTTGCCGCAGCCCGAGGGGCCGACCAGGACGAGAAACTCGCCGTCGGCGATCTCCAGGTCGAGGGCGTCGACCGCGGGCCGCTCGGCCTTGGGGTAGATCCGGGTGGCGTGGTTGAAGGTGACGGTGGCCATGTCAGGCGCCTTTCCGGCTGGGGGAGGAGGTCGGGAGGTGGGCGCCGGTCATCCCTTCACCGCGCCCTGCATGATGCCGCCGACGATCTGCTTGCCGAGGATCGCGAAGACGATGAGCACCGGCAGGGTGCCCAGCAGCGTGCCGGCCATGATCACCGCGCGCTGCGGGACGTAGCCGGAGCCCAGCCCCGCCAGCGCGACCTGGACGGTCGGGTTGGCGGTGGTCAGCGCGATGATCGGCCAGAAGAACTCGTTCCAGGCGGTGAGGAACGTGAGCATCGCCAGCACCGCCATCGCCGGGCGGGCCACCGGCAGCACGATCGACCGGAAGATCCGGAAGGTCGACGCGCCGTCGACCCGGCCGGCCTCCAGCAGCTCGTTGGGCAGCGCGGAGATCAGGAACTGGCGCATGAAGAAGACGCCGAAGGCGCTGACCAGCGTGGGCAGGATGACCGCCTGCAGCTGGTTCACCCACTGCAGCTCGGCGATCATCATGAACAGCGGGATGACCGCCAGCTGGGTCGGCACCATCATCGTGCCGATCACCAGCGCGAGCAGCACCCCGCGGCCGCGGAACTGGAGCTTGGCGAAGGCGAACCCGGCGAGCGTGCAGAACAGCACGGTGCCGATCGTGATGGCGCTGGAGACGATCACCGAGTTCACGATGGCAAGCCCGATCGGGGCCTGGTCCAGCGCCAGCCGCATGTTGTCGAAGAAGCTGGCGTTGGGCAGGAACGGCGGCGGGGTCGCCGCGATCTCCGCGTTGGTGTGCGAGCCGGCCACCACGGTCCAGTACAGCGGGAAGATCGACACCAGCGACACCAGGGTCAGCAGGGTGTAGGCGACCGGCCCGGCCTTGGTGTTCTTGCCGCCGGCGCCCTTGCCTCGCCGCGCCGGCTCCGCAGCGGGGGTCGAGGGTCTCTGGGTGTTCTCCGTGCCCGGGAGTGCGATCGTCGCCATGCCGGCCTCCTACCGCTCGGCCCGGGCGCGGAGGCGGCCGATCACGGCGTTGACCCCCACGATCACCAGGATGATCAGGAACATCGCCCAGGCGGTGGTGGCCGCCTGCCCGATGTGGAAGTTGGTCCAGCCCTGCTGGTACATCAGCAGGCCCAGGGTCTGGTACTGACCCGCGGAGCCACCGCTGGTGGTGCCGTTGCCGGCGAACAGCAGCGGCTCGCCGAATAGCTGCACGGCGCCGATGGTCGAGATGACGACGGTGAACAGGATCGTCGGGCGCAGCGACGGGATCGTGACGTGCAGGAACTGCTTCCACTTGCTCGCGCCGTCGATCTCCGCGGCCTCGTACAGCTCGCCGGGGATCGACTGCATCGCGGCCAGGTAGATCAGTGCGTTGTAGCCGGTCCAGCGCCAGGTCACGATCACGGCGATGGCGATCTGGCTGGTCCAGGTGCCGGCCTCCCAGTCGATCCGGGACAGGCCGACGGCCTCCAGCGCGGTGTTGATCAGGCCGTAGTCGCGGCCGAAGAGCTGGGCGAAGACCAGGGTCGCGGCGGCGATGCTGGTCGCGTAGGGCATCAGCATCACGGTGCGGAAGAAGGTCCGACCGCGGAGCTTGTAGTTGAGCAGGTGCGCCAGGCCCAGGGCCATGCACAGCTGGGGGACCGTGGAGAGGATCCCGATGGTGAGCGTGTTGCGGGCGGCGTTCCAGAAGAACTCGCTCTGCAGCAGGTTGCGGTAGTTCTCCAGGCCGATGAACTCACCGCCGTTGATGTTGGACAGGCTGGTCCGGTGCAGCGAGATCCAGGCGGTGTAGAGGAACGGGTAGAGGCTGAAGGCGCCGAAGACGAGGAAGAAGGGGGCCACGTAGGCGTAGCCCCAGCGGTTGCGGGTCAGCTGCCGCCGCTTGCGCGGGCGGCCGGGGGCGGCAGCTCGATCGGGTGGGGGTGCGGCGATCGCCGCCTCGCGGACGGTGCCACTCGCGATGGTCATCCAGGGGTCCTGACGGTCGGGTGCGCGGGTCGGGCGATGGGTCCGGTCGAGGACCGGACCGGCCGGTGCATCCGGTCCGACGGCCGACGTGGCCGGGGGCCGGAGCAGGTGCCCGGGAGCGGGAGACGCTCCCGGGCACCGCGTCCGGTGGGCGGGCCGAGTCGGCTCAGCCGCCGATCGCCTGCTGGGCCGCCTGCAGCGCGTCCTGGAACGCGTCGTCCGGGCTGGTCCCGCGGGTGGCGATGTCCGTCAGGCCGGTGGTGAAGGCCTCCTGGATCTGGGTGTCGTACGGGCCGATCGGCGTCCGGCGGATGTTGGCCGCCGACTCACCGAAGATCGCGCCGGTCGGTGCACCGCTGAAGTACTCGTTCACCGCGTCCTGGACGCCGGGGTCCTCCGCAGCCTGCGGGCTGGAGGGGAAGTGCGCCGCCTCGGTGAACATCTTCACCTGCTGCTCCGGGGCGGTCAGCCACTCGACCAGGTCCTTGGCGGCCTCGACGTTCGGGCCGTCGGCCGGGACGCCGAGGAAGGAGCCGCCCCAGTTGCTGGCGCTCTCGCTGGCACCCGGCAGCGGGGCGATGTCCCACAGACCGGCGCCGGCGTCACCCATCTGGGAGTTGATGTAGCCGAGCATCCACGCCGGGCAGGCGATGGTGGCGAAGGCGCCGTTGGCGAAGGCGGCGTTCCACTCGTCACCGAACTGGCTGAGGTTGGCGGTTAGGCCCTCTTCGGCGGCCTGGCTGGCGTAGTCCCACGCCCGCTCGACACCCTCGCTCTCCTCGGGGATCGGGTTGCCGTCCTCGTCGTTGTAGGCGACGTCGCCCTGGTAGACCGAGGAGGAGAAGATGCTGGCCGGGCTGTCGACGAAGGCGCTGCCGGCGGGCTTGCCCGGCGCCGCCTGGTACTGCCGGGCGACGTCGAGGTAGTCGTCCCAGCTGGTCCACAGCGCGCCGACCTCCTCGCGCTCGCTGGGCAGCCCGGCCTGCTGGAACAGGTCCTTGCGGTAGCACATGGCCTGCGGGCCGGTGTCGGTGCCGAGGGCGATCGTGGCGCCGTCGGAGGTGGAGGCCTGGCCCCACTTCCAGTCGTAGAAGTTGCCCTCCAGCTCGTCGGCGTTCTCCTCCTGGCTCCAGTCGACGAACGCGTCGGAGTGGTTGCGCACGACGTCGGCGATGAAGCCGATCTCCAGGGCCTGGATGTCGTCGAGGCCGGAGTTGGCGGCCAGCCGGGTCTGCAGCGACTTGTAGTAGGCCGCGGACTGGGCGACGTTGTTCTGCTTGATCGTGACGTTCGGGTGCAGCGCCATGTACTCCTCGTAGAGACCGGCGTTGTCGAAGTCCATCGTGCCGAACGTGCCGACCGTCAGGGTGACGGGAGCGTCGGGGTCGTAGGGCTCGTCGCTCGCGCCGGCCTCCGAGCCGCCGCAACCGGCGGTCAGCAGGGCCACGGCCAGCGCCGCCCCGAACACCGCCTTGCCTCTCGTGGAACGGGACATGTGACCTCCTGGGGAGACCCCGGGGCAGGTGCTCCGATGCACCGCCGCTGCAGGGTGTGAGAACGCTCTCACGGCCGTGCGGCACAGAGTGGTGTGGGTCACCTTCGGGTGTCAAGTAACGGTTGGGACACGGGCCGGGGGTGTTGGAGAGCGCTCTCACCGGGCACCATGGGAGCCGCCACCCGAGCACTGGAGACCCATGACCGACACGAGCGCTCGCCCGGCGTCCCCGACGCTGGACGAGGTCGCCGTGCTGGCCGGTGTCTCCCGGGCGACGGTGTCCCGGGTCATCAACGACTCGCCGCGGGTGAGCCCCGAGGCCCGGGAGGCGGTCCGGGCGGCGGTCGCGCAGCTGCGCTACGTGCCCAACCGGATGGCGCGCAGCCTGGTCACCCGGCGCACCGACACGATCGCGCTGGTGCTGAACGAGCCCAACACCCAGGTGTTCAGCGACCCGTTCTTCGCCAGCATCGTGCGCGGGGTGTCGGCGACGCTGGCCGACACCGACCTCAACCTGGTGCTGCTGACCGCCCGCGACGAGCGGGAGCAGCAGAAGATCGGCCGCTACGCCCGCCAGGGTCACGTCGACGGGGTGATCCTGATGTCGGTGCACAGTGACGACCCGCTGCCGGGCATCCTCGAGGAGGCCCGCATCCCGCTGGTGCTCTGCGGCCGCCCCTTCGACGGCCGGGAGCTGGCCTACGTCGACGCCGACAACCGCGGCGGCGCCGAGCTGGCCACCCGGCACCTGGTCGGCATCGGCCGCCGCCGGATCGGCACGGTCACCGGCCCGCTGGACATGATCGCCGGCGTCGACCGGCTGCACGGGTGGCGGTCGACGCTGCAGGCCGCCGGCGTCGAGTCCGCGCCCCGGATGGTGGCGGAGGGCGACTTCACCGAGGCCGGTGGCGCCCGGGCGATGGCCGAGCTCCTCGAGGACGCCCCCGACCTCGACGCGGTCTTCGTCGCCTCCGACCTGATGGCCGTCGGCGCGCTGCGGGTGCTGCGCGCGGCGGGCCGTCGGGTGCCCGACGACGTCGCCGTCGTCGGCTTCGACGACGCCGCGGTCGCCGCGACCTGCGACCCGCCGCTGACCACGGTCGACCAGCCGCTGGGCGACATGGCCCCGGTGCTCACCGAGCTGCTGCTGCGCCAGATCGACGGCGGGGGTGAACCGGCGGAGTCCCGGGTCCTGCCGACCCAGCTGGTCCGCCGGGTCTCCGCCTGACGAAGGACCCCGGCTGTTCCCGGCAGTGATCAGGTGACCTGATCACTGTCCGTCCTCCCGCACCAGCATTGGTGCGGGAGGACGGTCATTGGTGCGGGAGGACGGTCATTGGTGCGGGAGGACGGTGCGCCCCGGCTGGGCGACCCGCGGCCGTCCGAAACGCGCGGGACACACGTCGTGTCTAGGTTCGTCGCATGGCGGACCTCTTCGACGGCTACCCCCTCGGGCAGCAGTGGGACGAGATGTTCGCGGCGCCGTCCCAGCCCCGGCCGCCGTACGCCGGGCTGTTCACCTCGCTGCAGCCGATGTCCGGCGAGGAGCTCGCCGCCCGCGCCGACGTCCTCTCCCAGACCTACCGCGACGCCGGCGTCACCTTCGCGCACGCCGGGGAGGAGCAGCCGTTCCCGCTGGACATCGTGCCGCGGGTGATCGGTGCGGGGGAGTGGTCGCTCATCGAGCGCGGGGTGGCCCAGCGGGTGCACGCGCTCGAGGCGTTCCTGGCCGACGTCTACGGCGCCGGCCAGGTGTTCGCCGACGGCGTCGTGCCGCGCAGCGTCGTCACCACCAGCGCCCACTTCCACCGCGCCGCGCACGGGCTGGTGCCGCCCAACGGCGTCCGGGTGCACGTCAGCGGCATCGACCTGGTGCGCGACGAGGCGGGCGACTTCCGGGTGCTGGAGGACAACCTCCGGTCCCCGTCGGGGGTCAGCTACGTGATCACCAACCGGGCGGCGATGAGCCAGGTGCTGCCCGAGCTGTTCGCCGACCACCGGATCCTGCCGGTCTCGGACTACCCCGGTCGGCTGCTCGCCGCGCTGAAGGCCGCCGCCCCGCCGTCGGTCGCCGACCCCACGGTCGTGCTGCTCACTCCCGGGGTCTACAACTCCGCCTACTTCGAGCACGCCCTGCTCGCCCGCCAGATGGGGGTGGAACTGGTCGAGGGCCGCGACCTGGTCTGCTCCGGCGGCCAGGTCAGCATGCGGACGACGGACGGGCAGCAGCGCGTCGACGTCATCTACCGCCGGATCGACGACGAGTTCCTCGACCCGGTGCACTTCCGGTCGGACTCGGTGATCGGGTGCGCCGGGGTGCTCAACGCCGCCCGGGCCGGGCGGGTCACCATCGCCAACGCGGTGGGCAACGGCGTCGCCGACGACAAGCTGCTCTACACCTGGGTGCCCGACCTGATCCGGTACTACCTGGCCGAGGAGCCGGTGCTGGCCAACGCCGAGACACACCGGCTCGACGAGCCCGACGTCGTCGAGTGGGTGCTGGCCAACCTCGACCAGCTGGTGCTCAAGCCGGTCGACGGCTCCGGCGGCAAGGGCATCGTCATCGGGCCGCGCGCCGACGAGCGGACCCTCGAAGAGCTGGGCGTGAAGGTCCGCGCCGCGCCCCGGGACTGGATCGCGCAGAAGCCGATCGGGCTCTCGACCTCGCCCACCCTGATCAACGGCCGGATCGCCCCGCGCCACGTCGACCTGCGGCCCTTCGCGGTCAACGACGGATCCGACGTCTGGGTGCTGCCCGGCGGGCTGACCCGGGTGGCGCTGCCGGAGGGCGAGCTCGTGGTCAACTCCAGCCAGGGCGGCGGCTCCAAGGACACCTGGGTGATCACCCCGCCCCGGCGCGCGGTCGAGCCGGCGCCCGGGCACGACGTCACCCGGGTCGAGTTCACCACCGCCGACCTGCCGGCCGACCCGCCCGCGCAGGACCCCGGCCCGCGCAACGACAACGCCCTGGCCCAGTCCCAGCAGCAGCAACAGGGGGCAGAAATGGCCATTTCTGCCCGGCGACGCGACGGCGACGCCCCGGCCCGAGGGGCAGAAATGGCCATTTCTGCCCGGGAGGTGGGGCCGTGCTGAGCCGGATCGCGGAGTCGCTGTTCTGGATCGGCCGGTACGTGGAGCGCGCCGACGACACCGCGCGCATCCTCGACGTGCACACCCAGCGGCTGGTCGAGGACCCGTGGATCGACGAGCGCCGGGCCTGCGCGAACCTGCTCGCGCTGATGGGGGCGCCGTGTGCGGAGTCCGAGGCCGACACCGAGCGGGTGCTGGCCACCCTCGCCTTCGACCGGGCCAGCCCCAGCTCGATCGTCGGGGCGCTGTCGGCTGCCCGGGAGAACGCCCGCGGCGCCCGCGAGGTGCTGTCGGCGGAGATCTGGGAGTCGCTCAACGTCACCCACAACGCGCTGCCCCAGCAGCGCACCATGGCCCGCCGCTACGGGCCGCACTCGCTGTTCCGGTTCGTCCGCGAGCGCTCGGCGATGGTGTTCGGGCTGGCCGACGCCACGATGAGCCGCGACGAGAGCTGGCTGTTCCTGGTCCTCGGCCGCTCGCTGGAGCGGGTCGACATGACCGCCCGGATGCTCTCCACCCGCGTGCTGGCCGGCGACTCGGCGCCGTCCTGGACCCTCGTGCTGCGCTCCACCGGCGCCTACGAGCCCTACCTGCGCACCTACCGCGGCGCGGTGAACTCCAGCCGGGCCGCGGAGTTCCTGCTGCTGGACCGGTTGTTCCCCCGCTCGGTGTTCGCCGCGCTCGAGCAGGCCGAGGGGTGCCTGGCCGAGCTGGAGCGGGCCAACGTGCGGGAGGGCCACCGGATCGGCGTCGCCGGCGAGGCGCACCGGATCGTGGGCCGGGCGCGGACGATGCTGGAGTTCATGCAGACCGACGAGATCCTGGCGACCCTGCCGGCCCGCCTCGACGAGCTGCAGCGGATGAGCTCCACCGCCAGCGAGGCCGTCACCACCCGGTTCTTCACCGAGCAGGCCCCGCAGGTGTGGGTGCCGGAAGGGGCGGTCTGACCCCATGACGCACGGACACGCCCAGTTCCAGACGCAGTCCGTCCCGGCCCGGGTGGGCGCCGATCGGTGGCGCCTGCAGATCGTGCACCGCAGCGCCTTCCGCTACGGCGGCCCGGTCCGCTCGTCGTACAACGAGGCGCGGATGACGCCGGAGAACAGCACCCGGCAGGCGACGCTGCGCTCACGGGTGGAGATCGAGCCGGCGGCCACGGTGCTCGCCTACCGCGACTACTGGGGCTCGACCGTCACCGCCTTCGACCTGCACGGCCCGCACACCGAGCTGGTGGTCACCGCGACGTCGGTGGTCGAGGCCGGACCGGAGCCGCACCTGCGCGACCCGGTCGGCTGGGCCGAGCTGGCGAGCCCGGACGTGCTCGACCGGTTCGGCGAGCTGCTGCGGCCGACGACGCTGACCGCGATGGACCCCCCGGTGGTCCGCGCGGTGCGTGCCGCCGTCGGTGACGCCGGACCGCGGGAGGCCGGGCACGTGGTCTGCCGGTTCGTCCGCGAGCACATCGATTACCTGTCCGGGGCGACCAGCGTGAAGACCAACGCGATGCAGGCGTGGACGCACGGCAAGGGCGTCTGCCAGGACATCTCGCACGTGTCGATCGGCCTGTTGCGGGCGCTGGGGCTGCCGGCCCGCTACGTCTCCGGGTACCTGCACCCGACGCGGGACGCCGGCATCGGCGAGGCGGTGACCGGCGAGAGCCACGCCTGGGTCGAGTGGTGGGACGGCGGGTGGTTCGGCTACGACCCGACCAACTCCGTCGAGATCGGGTCGCGGCACGTCACCCTCGGCCGGGGGCGCGACTACGCCGACGTGCCGCCGCTGAAGGGCATCTTCTCCGGCCCGGCCAGCGAAGGGCACACCGTCACGGTCGAGGTCACCCGGCTCGCCTGAGGAAGGACCCCGTCCTCCTCATCCCTCGCGAGCTCGGGACGAGCCTCTGGACGGGGCCTGCCCGTCCAGCACGTCACCCACCTGGGATGCTGGACGGCGATGAGCGCACCCCTGAACCTGGTCAACCTGGAACGGGTGTCGAAGGCCCACGGCACGACGGTGATCCTCGACGACGTCTCCCTCGGCGTCGCCGCCGGCGAGCGCATCGGCGTCGTCGGCCGCAACGGGGGCGGGAAGTCGACCCTGCTCGGCGTCCTCACCGGCACCCAGGAGCCCGACTCCGGCCGGGTCACCCGACGCGGCGACCTGGCGATGGGCGTGCTCGACCAGACCGGCACCCTGCCGCCGGGGACGACGGTGCGCGACGTGGTGCTGCCCGCCTCCCGGTTCGCCGCCGAGCACGAGTGGGCCGGTGACGCCGCCGTCCGCTCGGTGCTGACCGGGCTGGAGCTGGACCGGATGGGGCTGGACTCCCCGGTCGCCCCGATGTCCGGTGGTGAGCGGCGCCGGGTCGCGCTGGCCGCCCAGCTGATCCGCCCGCTGGACCTGCTGGTGCTCGACGAGCCGACCAACCACCTCGACGTCGAGGGCGTCGCCTGGCTGGCCGAGTACGTCAAGGCCCGCACCGGCGGCCTGATCGTCGTCACCCACGACCGCTGGTTCCTCGACGAGGTCTCCACCACCACGTGGGAGGTCGCCGACGGGGCCGTGCACGCCTACGAGGGCGGCTACTCGGCGTACACGCTGGCCCGGGCGGAGCGGGCCCGGATCGCCAACGTGACCGAGGAACGCCGGCTGAACCTGGTGCGCAAGGAGCTGGCCTGGCTGCGCCGTGGCCCGCCGGCCCGCACCAGCAAGCCGAAGTTCCGGATCGAGGCGGCCCAGGCGCTGATCGCCGACGAGCCGCCCGCCCGCGACACCATGGCGCTGGCCGGCTTCGCCGCCCGGCGGCTGGGCAAGACCGTCTACGACGTCGAGGACGTCACCTACACGGTGCGCGGCCGCGGCGACGACGCCGAGGACCCGGCGGGTCCGGCCGACCCGCAGGGGCCGCGGGAGCGCACGCTGTTCCGCGACCTGACCTGGCACGTCGGACCGGGCGACCGGATCGGCGTCGTCGGGGTCAACGGCGCGGGGAAGACCTCCCTGCTCAAGCTGCTGGTCGGCGAGGTGCAGCCGGACGCCGGCCGGGTCGTCGTCGGCCAGACGGTGGCCCCGGCGTACCTGTCCCAGCACGTCACCGAGCTCGACCCGCGGCAGCGGGTGCTCGAGGCGGTGCAGGACGTCGCCCGGATCGCGAGGATCGGCAACCAGGAGATCTCCGCCTCGACGCTGGCCGAGCGCTTCGGGTTCGCGGCGAACCGGCAGTGGACGCCGGTGGGCGACCTCTCCGGTGGTGAGCGGCGGCGGCTGCAGCTGCTCCGGCTGCTGATGGCCGAGCCGAACGTGCTGCTCCTCGACGAGCCGACCAACGACCTGGACATCGACACGCTCACCGCGCTGGAGGACCTGCTCGACAACTTCCCGGGCACGGTGCTGGTGGTCAGCCACGACCGGTACTTCGTCGACCGGGTCTGCGACTCGGTGGTCGCGCTGATGGGCGACGGGTCACTGGCCGCGCTGCCCGGCGGCGTGGAGGAGTACCTGCGGCGGCGGGCCGCCGGGGAGGCCGCGCTGCCGGGGTCGGGGGCGGCCGCACCGGTCGGCAGCAGCTCGGCGCCGTCGTCCGGTCCGAGCCACAGCGCCGCCGACGCGCGGGCCGCCCGCAAGGAGGCGTCCCGCCTGGAACGCCGGATGCTCAAGCTCGACGCCGACGAGAAGAAGCTGCACGAGCAGCTGGCCGCGGCGGCCGCCGACTACGCGAAGGCCGCCGAGCTGGACGCGCAGCTGCGGGCGGTGCAGGCGGAGAAGGAGCAGGTCGAGACCGACTGGCTGGCCGCGGCCGAGATCGCCGAGGGCTGACCCTCCCCGGGATCAGGTGACCTGATCATGCGTGCTCCTGGCTCACCGCAGGAGGTGAGCCAGGAGCACGCGGGGTGAGCCAGGACGGCGGCTTCAGGCGGCACCGGCCCGGGAGCGCTGCAGCAGCCGGAGCCCGACGACGACGGTCGGGACGGCGCCGACCACGGCGAACGCCGCGAAGAGCATCGGCTGGAACGGGAACGCCATCGACAGCCCCAGGGAGGCGATCGCCGGGGCGAGCAGCCACCAGCCGATCACCCCGGCCCGCGCCAGCCCGGCCAGCACCACGACCGGGCCGATCAGCCCGAACAGGGTGAGCGTGCCGACGATCCCCATCCCCGCCGAGCCCTCGACCGCGGTGAACAGCGACTCCGCCGCCGCCGGGTCGAGCTCTCGGCCGATGGCCCCGGTCCAGAAGTCCGACAGCACCAGGCCGGCCACGCTCACCAGCCCGAGTGACGACAGCAGGGAGCCGACGAGGGTGAGCGTGCCGCCCCGGCGGCCGCGGACCAGAGCCGGCGCCGCCAGCCAGGCCAGCGCCAGCAGCAGGTTGCCGTAGTGCAGCAGCAGGGCCGACAGCGCGGTCAGCCCCTCGTCGCGGGCCAGGGACTCGATGTAGTCGGCCGGGGCCATCGAGTCGGCCGTCGGCGAGGTCGCCATGCCCGCGACGTAGAGCAGTGGGCCGGCGATCAGCGCGCCGCCGGCGATCGGCAGCAGCCGGGCGGCGGCGCTGCGGGCGGGCCGGTCGGCCGCGGGGGCGGGCCGGCCGGTGGGGGTGGGGAGCTGGGTGGTCATCGTCCGTCCTCGGGTCGGGAGGGCACCGTCTCGTCGCGGTGTCGGCGAGAAAGCTAGGAACGACCGGGGTCGCCCCGCGTCCGTCCGCACGCACCGACCGGGGTCCGCCGGACGGCCGACGGAGGCCGCCCCCGGGTCCGTCGCGTGGGGGATGTCCGGCCCGCTCCCGGACCCCTACCGTGCTCGCATGCCACGCTGGTACCTCCGCTCCGCCGGCCGCTGGGCCTGGCCGGCGGTGGGCCTGCTGATCGGCGGCATGGCGGTGCTGGAGTCGACCATCGACACCTTCTTCCGCCAGGAGCTGGCGCTGGCGCTGCCGGGCCTGGCGGTGGGGCTGCTGCTGGCCTGCTGCCCGCGCTGGCCCACGGCGACGGCGCTGCTGGGCTCGGCGACCGTGCTGGGCAACGTCGCGCTGGGTGCGCCCGGACCGGGCGGGGCCCAGCTGATCGGCATGGCCGTGCTGGTCGGCCACGCCGCGGCGGCGCTGTCGGTGCGCCGCGGCGCCCTGGTGGCCGCGGCGGCGACGGCGCTGGTGCTGGTGGCCGGCCTGCTGTTCTCCGACTCGCCGTGGGAGGGGTTCTTCTACCTGCTGGTCACCGGGGTCGCCTGGGGCGTCGGAGCGCTCGTGCGCCAGTCCCGCCAACGCGCCCGCGAGCTGGAGGTGCTGGCGGCACGGCTGGCCGCCCAGCAGGAGACGGTGGCGACGGCGGCGGCGGTGGCCGAGCGCGCCCGCATCGCCCGCGAGGTGCACGACTCGGTGGCCCACTCGGTCAGCGTGATGGTGCTGCAGATGGGCGGGCTGCGCCGCCTGCTGCCCGACCGACCCGAGGCGCAGCAGGTGCTGCTCGGCCTGGAGCGGCTGGGCCGGGAGGCGGTCGAGGAGATGCGCCGGGTGGTCGGCGTGCTCCGCGAACCGGACACCGGCGACCCCGCTCCCCAGCCGTCGCTGACCCGGCTGGAGGCGGTGGTCGACGAGCTCCGGGCCGGCGGCGTGCCCGTCGAGCTGCACGTCACCGGTGAGCCGGTGCCGCTGCCGCAGCTGGTCGACGTCTCCGCCGTCCGGGTCGTGCAGGAGGCGCTGTCCAACGTCGTCCGGCACGCCGGGGCGGCCGCCACCCGGGTCGAGCTCGCCTGGCGCCCCGACCGGGTCACGGTGACGGTCACCGACGACGGCCGCCCGCGGGTCGCCGGGGCAGCCGGGGACGCCGCCCCGGGCGGCTTCGGGCAGCTGCACATGCGGGAGCGGGTCGCGGTCGCCGGCGGCAGCCTGGAGGTCGGGCCGGTGCGCGGGGGCGGCTACCGGGTGCGGGCCAGCTTCCCGGTGAGCGCCGTGCGCACCCCGGCGGTGACCGGGTGACGATCCGGGTGGTGCTGGTCGACGACCAGGCGATGGTGCGCACCGGCCTGCGCATGGTGCTGGCCGCCGAGCCGGACGTCGAGGTGGTGGGGGAGGCCGCCGACGGTGCGGAGGGCGTGCGGGTGGTGACCGCGCTCCGCCCCGACGTCGTCCTGCTCGACGTCCGCATGCCCGGCGTCGACGGGCTGGAGGCGGCCCGCCGGATCATCGCCGCCGGGCTGCCCACCCGCGTGGTCGTGCTGACCACGTTCGACGAGGACGAGTACGTGACCGCAGCCCTGCGCGCCGGGGTGAGCGGGTTCCTGCTCAAGGTGGCCCCGCCGGAGGACCTGGTCGCCGCGGTGCGCACCGTCGCCGACGGCGGTGGCCTGCTCGACCCGGCGGTCACCTTGCGGGTCATCGAGTCCTTCGCGGCCGCGCCGGCGCCCGACCCGGTGCGCGCCGCGGCGCTCGCACAGCTCACCGAGCGGGAGACCGACGTGCTCGCGCTGGTGGCCGCCGGGCTGTCCAACGCCGAGATCGCCGGCCGCCTGTACCTGGGGGAGGCGACGGTGAAGACGCACGTCAGCCGGGTGCTGCTGAAGCTGGGCCTGCGCGACCGGGTGCAGGCCGTCGCGTTCGCCTACGAGAGCGGGCTGGTCACCCCCGGACGGTGACCGGCGCCGGCGCCGGCGTCGCGAGGATCGCCTCGAGTCGCCGGGAACGACGGACGCCGGGAAGATGGGGCGCAACGATTCGATCGCGCCGATCCGCGGTGCGTGCACCCGCACGCCCGGCCGACGACGACCGGAAGGGACCCGTTGGGCCTGCTGCTGATCCTCCACCTCGCTGCCGCGGTGGTCGCCCCGCTGCTGGTGCGGTGGTGGGGGCGCCAGGCGTTCCTGGCCCTCGCGCTGGTCCCGGGCGTGGCCTTCGGCTGGGTGCTGACCCGCCTGGGCACGGTGGTCGGCGGGGGCGAGGTCCGCGAGACCGTCTCCTGGATCCCGGCGCTGGACCTGGACGTCGCGCTGCGGCTGGACGCCCTGTCGCTCAGCTTCGCGGCCCTGGTCACCGGGGTCGGCGCACTGGTGCTGGTCTACTGCGCGCGCTACTTCGAGCCCGACGAGGAGGGCGTGGGCCGGTTCGCCGGGGTGATGACCGCCTTCGCCGGCTCGATGCTCGGCCTGGTGCTCGCCGACGACGTGCTGGTGCTCTACGTCTTCTGGGAGCTCACCACCGTCTTCTCGTTCCTGCTGATCGGCGGGTCGGGCGGCAAGCTGGCCGGACGGCGGGCGGCGAGCCAGGCGCTGCTGCTCACCACGGCCGGCGGTCTGGCCATGCTGGTCGGGCTGCTGATGATCTCCTCGGCCAGCGGCAGCCGGCTGCTGTCGGTGATCGTGGCCGACCCGGGCAGCGGGCCGGTGCTGGTGGTCGGCACGATGCTCGTCCTGGCCGGTGCGGTGACGAAGTCGGCGATGGTGCCCTTCCACTTCTGGCTGCCGGCCGCGATGGAGGCGCCGACCCCGGTCAGCGCCTACCTGCACGCCGCCGCGATGGTGAAGGCCGGCATCTACCTGGTGGCCCGGCTGGCCCCCGGATTCGCCGACGTCCCCGGCTGGCGGCCGGTCGTGCTGGGGCTCGGCGTGGCGACGATGCTGATCGGCGGCTGGCGCTCGCTGCGGCAGAACGACCTGAAGCTGCTGCTGGCCTTCAGCACGGTCAGCCAGCTGGGCTTCCTGATCACCATGGTCGGGGCCGGCAGCGAGGAGCTGGCCGCGGCGGGGCTGGCGATGACCGTCGCGCATGCGCTGAGCAAGTCGACGCTGTTCCTCTCCGTCGGGGTGGTCGACCACGCGACCGGGGTCCGCGACCTGCGGCTGCTGTCCGGGCTGGGCCGGCGCATGCCCGCCCTCGCCGTGATCGCCACGCTGGCCGCGGCCAGCCTGGTCGGGTTGCCGCCGTTCCTGGGTTTCGTCGGCAAGGAAGCGGCGTTCACCGCGCTGTGGGAGGGCGGGGTCCCCGACCGGGTCGCCGCCGTCGTCGTCCTGGTCGGGCTGGTGCTCGGCTCGGTCTTCACCGCCGCGTACTGCGCCCGCTTCCTGTGGGGCGCGTTCGCCCGCAAGCCGGAGCTGCCGGACACGGCGCCGGCGGAGCTGGAGCACCACCCCGGGCCGCTGTTCCTCACCGCGCCGGCCGTGCTCGCGCTCGCCGGGCTCGCCGCCGGCCCGGCCAGTCCGCTGCTGGACCACCTGGTGGTGCGCTACTCCGAGACCCTGCCCCTGATCGCCCCGGAGGCGGAGCACCTGGCGCTGTGGCACGGTCTGCAGCCCGCGCTCGCGCTCTCCGCGGTCACCCTGCTCGGCGGCGCCGCGATCTTCGCGCTGCGCGCGCCGTTCCACCGGCTGCAGCAGCGGCTGGCCGTCGGCGCCTCCGCCGACGAGGGCTACTGGAACACCCTGCAGGCCCTCGACCGGCTCGCCGTCCTGGTCACGGGTACGACGCAGCGCGGGTCGCTGCCCGCCTACCTGGGCACCATCCTCGTCGTCGTCCTGGCGCTGCCCGGGTCGGTGCTGCTGTTCCAGGCGCCGTGGCCGGACGAGTGGCGGGCGTGGGACAGCCCCCTGCAGGCGCTGGTCGGCGCGGTGGTCGTGACCGCCGCGCTGGTGGCCGTGCCGCTCCGGCAGCGCCTGTCCGCGGTGCTCGTCGTCGGCGTGACCGGCTACGGGCTGGCCCTGCTGTTCGTGCTGCACGGCGCTCCCGACCTGGCGCTGACCCAGTTCCTGGTCGAGACGCTGAGCCTCGTGGTCTTCGTGCTGGTGCTGCGCCGGCTACCCAAGGACATCAGCGAACGGCACCGCCCCGCCGAGCGGACCGTCCGGGCGGTGCTGGCGGGCAGCGTGGGCCTGCTCATGGCCGGGGTCGGCGCAGCCGCGTTGGCCGCCCGCACGGCCACGCCGGTCTCCACCGACATGCCCGAGCTCGCGCTGGAGGAGGGGCACGGGGAGAACGTGGTCAACGTGATCCTCGTCGACATCCGTGCCTGGGACACCCTGGGCGAGCTGTCGGTGCTCGTCGTCGCGGCCACGGGCGTGGCCAGCCTGGTCTTCCTCCGCAGCCGCACCGGAGCGGTCGACCGGGCAGGGGAGGGGCAGACCTCCGGGGACGACCCGAGCGCGGCCCGGCGGGCGCCGAAGAGCCGGTGGCTCTCGGCGAGCTCGACCCTCGCGCCCCAGCGGCGGTCCGTGGTCCTGGAGGTGGCCACGCGCTTCCTGTTCCACCCGATCGTCGTCTTCTCGCTGTTCCTGCTGTTCTCCGGGCACAACCAGCCCGGCGGTGGGTTCGCCGGTGGGCTGGTGGCCGGGCTGGCGCTCGTGCTCCGCTACCTGGCCGGCGGGAGGTACGAACTCGGCGCGGCCGCCCCGGTGGCCCCGGGTCTGCTGCTCGGGGGCGGGCTGCTGCTGGCCGGTGGCTCCGGGGTGGCCGGCCTGCTGCTGGGCGGGTCGGTGCTCGAGTCCGCCTACCTGGAGACGGACGTGGCGGTGCTCGGCCACGTGAGCCTGCCCACCGCGCTGTTCTTCGACATCGGCGTCTACCTCATCGTCGTGGGGCTGGTCCTGGACGTGCTCCGCAGCCTGGGTGCCGAGACCGACCGCCAGGAGGACGAGCAGGAGCCGGCGGACGTCGCTCCCGACGAGGTGATCGCCCGATGACCCCCACCATCGTGCTGCCGGTCGTGATCGGTGGCCTCTACGCGGCGGGTGTCTACCTGCTCCTGGACCGCAGCCTGACCCGGGTGATCCTCGGCTTCATCCTGCTGGGGAACGCGACGAACCTGCTGCTGCTGTCCGCCAGCGGCCCGACCGGGCTGTCCCCGGTGTTCGGCTACGCCGAGACGGAGGAGATGAGCGACCCGCTGCCGCAGGCCCTGGTGCTCACCGCGATCGTGATCACCTTCGGGGTGACCGCGTTCCTGCTGGCGATGGTGCACCGGTCCTGGCGGCTGGTCCGGCAGGAGGTCATCGAGATCGACGAGGAGGACCGGCGGGTCGCGGCCCGGCAGGGCATGGACGCCGACGACATCGACCCCGACGACCTGCCGACCGAGGACCGGCCCGCGGGCAAGGGGAACACCATGCCCTCCGACGTCGACGTGGAGGAGCAGTTGGCGCACCGGTACGGCGAGTTCGCCTCCGACGACATCGGACTCCCGCCGACCCGACGGAGCGACCGGTGATCGGCACCCTCGCACCCCTGCCGGTGCTGCTCCCGCTGCTCGGGGCGGCGGCCGCGCTGCTGGTGGGCCGGCACCCGCGGGTGCAGCGCACGGTCAGCATCGTGGTCCTGGCCACGGTGGTGGGGGTCTCGGTGGCCCTGCTGCTCATCGCCGACGCCCAGGGTGCGGCCGCGGTCGCCGTCGGGGACTGGCCGGTCCCGGTCGCGATCGTGCTCGTGGTCGACCGGCTCTCCGCGCTGATGCTCGTGGTGGCCAGCACGGTGGGGCTGGGGGTGCTCGTGTTCGCCGTGGGCCAGGGCACGGCCGACGGCGACGAGGAGACCCCTCTGTCGATCTTCCACCCGACGTTCCTGATCCTCATCGCCGGCGTGAGCTACGCATTCCTCGCCGGTGACCTGTTCAACCTCTACGTGGGCTTCGAGGTGCTGCTGACCTCCAGCTACGTGCTGCTCACCCTGGGCGGCTCGGCCCCGCGGATCCGCGCGGGCATCACCTACGTGGTGGTCAGCCTGCTCAGCTCGCTGCTCTTCCTCGCCTCGATCGCGCTCGTCTACGCCGCGACCGGCACGGTGAACCTGGCGCAGCTGGCCGGCCGGCTCGGCGACCTGCCCGACGGCACCCAGCTGATGCTGCAGGCCCTGCTGCTGATCGCCTTCAGCATCAAGGCGGCGGTCTTCCCGCTGTCGGCCTGGCTGCCCGACAGCTACCCGACCGCGCCGGCCCCGGTCACCGCCGTGTTCGCCGGCCTGCTCACCAAGGTCGGCGTCTACGCCATCATCCGCACCCAGACGCTGCTGTTCCCCGGCGGTGCGCTCGACGACGTGCTCATGTGGGCCGCCCTGGCCACCATGGTGGTCGGCATCCTCGGCGCGGTGGCGCAGACCGACATCCGGCGCATCCTGTCGTTCACGCTGGTCAGCCACATCGGGTACATGGTCTTCGGCATCGCGCTCGCGACCACGGCCGGGCTGGCCGGCGCGATCTTCTACGTGGTCCACCACATCGCCATCCAGACGACCCTGTTCCTGGTCGCCGGGCTCATCGAGCGGCGGGGCGGTACGACGAGCAGCGCCCGCCTCGGCGGGCTCGCCACCGCCTCTCCCGTGCTCGCGGTGCTCTTCTTCGTGCCGGCGATGAACCTGGCCGGCATCCCTCCGTTCTCCGGTTTCATCGGCAAGGTCGGCCTGCTCGGTGCCGGCGTCTCCGTCGGCACCTGGCAGGCGTACGTGCTGGTGGGCGGTGCGGTCGTGACCAGCCTCCTCACGCTGGTGGCCATGTCGCGGGTGTGGACGCGGGCCTTCTGGCGGCCGTCGACGCAGTCGGCCTCGGCCGACACCGCCGCGGCCGCGGCCCGTGACGCCGGGCCCGACAACGGCCCGGACGACGGCCCGCAGGACCCCTCCGCCGGCAACGAGCCGGCCGACAACCTGCCCGAGGGGCTGGTCGGCGGGGCGACGTCGACCACCACCGCCCGCCGGACGGGACGCCGGGGCGCCTGGCAGCGGCACGTCGCCGTGGCGACGGCGGGGCCTGCTGGGGGCGACGGGCAGCCGAGCGGCGGTGCGGGGGAGTCCCGGCCGTCGACGCGGCCGCTCCCGGCGGTGATGATGGCGGCCACCGCGGCGATGGTGGTGCTCACCGTGGGTCTCACCGTGGTCGCCGGACCGCTGTACGGGATGACCACCCGGTCCGCTGCCGACCTCCGCGACCGCACCCCCTACATCGAGGCCGTCTACGGCGAGGAGGTGGACCGGTGACGTCCCAGGCCCCCGGCCGCTGGTTGCGGCACCGGGCGCCCCTGCTCGTCTGGCTGGTGCTCATCTGGATCCTGCTGTGGGGCACCTGGACCTGGGCGAACCTCCTCTCCGGTCTGCTGGTGGCCCTGGCGGTCACCATCCTGCTCCCGCTGCCGGCGGTCGCCGGTGGAGCGCGGCTGCACCCGGTGGCTGCGCTGTACTTCGTGGGCCACTTCCTGGTGAACCTCACGGTCTCCAGCGCCCAGGTGGCCTGGCAGACGCTGCGGCCCAGCGGTGTCCGGCAGAGCGCGGTCATCCTGGTGCAGCTGCGCACCGACTCCGACCTGCTGCTCAGCACCATCTCCCAGGTCCTCACGCTGGTGCCCGGCTCGATGGTGCTGGACCTGGACCGACGGCGGATGGCCCTGGGCGTCCACGTGCTGGACGTCGGCAGCGAGGCCGACGTGGAACGGCAGCGCGCGGAGGTGCTGGCGACGGAGCGGCGGGTGGTGCGCGCCTTCGGCTCGGCGGAGGACATCGCACGGCTGGACCGCGGGCCCGTCCAGGGCGGTGCCGCTCCCGCCGGTGCGGAGGCCACCCGATGAGCGTGGTCGTGACCTTGATCTACGGGATGCTGGGGCTGGGCGCGGTGCTGGCGATGGTGCGGCTGGCGCTGGGTCCCTCCCTGCTGGACCGGGTGGTGGCCACCGACACCGTCCTGGTGATCGTCACCGCCGGCCTCGCAGTGCACGCGGCCCTGGACCGGGACCCGACGGTCGTCCCGGTGCTCGTGGTCGTCGCCATGCTCGTCTTCGTGGGCGCCGTCTCCGTCGCGCGCTACGTCGGCGGCATGCTGCTGCGCACCGGGGCGGACGACGAGGACCTGGGGGTCTCGCCGGCCGCCGAGCAGCTCGACACGCGCGGGGATGGGGGGAGACCGTGAACGACTTCGACTCGGTGGCCGACTGGATTGCCGCAGCCTGCCTGCTGACCGGTGCTTTCCTCTGCCTCACCGCGGGGATCGGGCTGCTGCGGTTCCCCGACGTCCTGTCCCGGATGCACGCGGGCACGAAGCCGCAGGTGATGGGGGTGCTGCTGATCATGGTGGGTGGCGCGATCCGGCTCTCCGGCTGGTCGGCGACCTGGATGCTGCTGCTGGTCGCGGCGTTCCAGCTGATCACCGCGCCGGTCAACGCGCACATGGTCAGCCGGATCGCCTACCGGCGCCGGCACGTCGCCCCCGACCAGCTGCTCGTCGACGAGCTGGGTGGCGCCCAGCGCGGCGCCGAACTGCGTGCGGGTGAGGGGGGCATGAGCGGCGACCAGCCCGCCGACGCCCCGACCGACCCCCCGACCGGGACGCACTCGACCGACGCCGCCCAGGCCGACGCCGCCCAGCCCGACGCCGCCCAGCCCGACGAGGCTCGTGCGACCGGCACCGGCTGACGCGCCGCGTCGGTCGGGCTGCCCGCCGCCGGCGGCGGCCTCGGCGTGACGACCTGCGCCGGACAACCGGATGGCCCACCATCGATGCATGACCGGCGCCCGGAACCGGCCGGCGGGCGTCGCGGTGGCCGGCCTGCTGGCCGTCCTGCTGCTCCTCGCCGTCGGCTGCACGACCACGGGTGAGGACGACACGGCCACCGACTCCTCCGGCGGGGCGACGGCGGCGCCGGACACCGGTCGGGAGACACCGGACACCGGTCGGGAGACGCGGGGGGCCGACCGGGAGACCAGGGACGTCGACGAGGAGGACGTCCTCCGCGAGGTCGAGGAGGCCGCGTCCGGCGCCCGGGCGACGATCTCGGCGGTCGTGCTGGGCCCGCAGGGAGCGACGCTGGTCGAGAGTCCGACCGCGGCCGACCCGCGGGACGCCGCCTCGCTGGTGAAGCTGCTGGTGGTGCACCAGGTCCTCGACCAGGCCGGGCCCGACGGGCCCGACGAGCGGACCGCCGGGCTGCTGGAGCGGGCCATCACCGTGTCCGACGACGAGGCGATGGACCTGCTGTGGGTGGAGCGCGACGGTCCGGCGCTGGTGCGCGCGGCCGCGGAGGCCTTCGGTCTGACGAGCACCGCGCCGCCGGAGGACGTCACGCAGTGGGGCGAGACGGCGACGAGCGCGGTGGACCTCGCCCGGTTCCTCCGCACGCTCGCCGACCGGCCCGACGACCGGGCGGCGGCCACCCTGCTGGACTGGATGCGGGCGGCCGCCGACACCGCGGCCGACGGCTTCGACCAGGGCTTCGGGCTGCTGGCCGAGGGGCTGCCGGCCGGCGAAGGCGAGGTCGCGGTCAAGCAGGCGTGGGCCTGTTGCCCGGCGGACCGCCGGCAGCTGCACTCGGCGGGCGTCCTGCCGGACGGCCGGGTGGTGGTCCTGCTGGCCGAGGCGCCGCGCAGCTCGGGCTACGGGCAGCTGAGGGCCGCCCTGGACGACGCCGCGGCCGCGCTGGTGGCCGGCAGCACGGCCTGAGGGCGTGCTGCCGGCCCACGGTCAGCGTTGGGCGCGGTTGACGGCGGAGACGATCGCCCGCAGCGAGGCGGTGACGATGTTGGCGTCGATCCCGACGCCCCACAGCACCCGCTCGCCCACGGCGCACTCGACGTAGGAGGCGGCGCGGGCGTCGCCTCCGGCCGACAGCGCGTGCTCGGCGTAGTCGAGCACGCGGACGTCCACGTCGACGCTGCGCAGCGCGTCCACGAACGCCGCGATCGGTCCGTTGCCCCGACCCTCCAGGGTGACCGGCACCCCGCCGTCGACCAGGTCGACCCGGATCTCGTCCGGGCCGGTGCCCGAGGCGGTGTGCTCGTGACCGGCGAGGGAGAACCGGCCCCAGGGGGCGTCGGTGTCGGGCAGGTACTCGTTCTTGAACGCCGCCCACATCTGCTGGGCGGTGACCTCGCCGCCCTCGTCGTCGGTGTGCCGCTGGACGACCGCGCTGAACTCGATCTGCAGCCGCCGCGGCAGGTCCAGCTGGTTCTCGGTCTTCATGATGTAGGCGACGCCGCCCTTGCCGGACTGGCTGTTCACCCGGATCACCGCCTCGTAGCTGCGGCCGACGTCCTTGGGGTCGATCGGCAGGTACGGGACCGCCCACGGGATCTCGTCGACGCTCTTCCCGGCGGCCGCGGCGTCGGCGGCCAGCGCCGTGAAGCCCTTGTTGATCGCGTCCTGGTGGGAGCCGGAGAACGCGGTGTAGACCAGGTCGCCGCCGTAGGGGTGCCGCTCGTGCACGCCCAGCTGGTTGCAGTACTCGACGGTGCGCCGGATCTCGTCGATGTCGGAGAAGTCGATCTGCGGGTCGATGCCCTGGCTGAACAGGTTCAGCCCCAGGGTCACCAGGTCGACGTTGCCGGTGCGCTCGCCGTTGCCGAACAGGCACCCCTCGATGCGGTCGGCGCCGGCCCGGTAGCCCAGCTCCGCGGCGGCCACGGCGGTGCCCCGGTCGTTGTGCGGGTGCAGGGACAGCACGACCGCGTCGCGGCGGGCCAGGTTGCGGTGCATCCACTCGATCTGGTCGGCGTAGACGGTCGGCTCGGCCATCTCCACCGTCGCCGGCAGGTTCAGGATGGTCGGGCGGTCGACGGTCGGCTCCCACACGTCGGTGACCGCGTTGCAGACCTCGACGGCGAACTCCAGCTCGGTGCCGGTGAAGGACTCGGGGGAGTACTCGAACCGGATCTCGGTGTCACCGGCCTGCTCGGCCAGCTTGCGCACGAGCCGGGCACCGTGGACGGCGATGTCGGTGATCCCGGCCCGGTCGGAGTTGAACACGACCCGCCGCTGCAGCGTGGAGGTGGAGTTGTACAGGTGCACGATCGCCTGCTTGGCGCCGCGCAGGGACTCGAACGTCCGCTCGATCAGCTCGTCGCGGGCCTGGGTGAGCACCTGCACGGTGACGTCGTCGGGGATCAGGTCGTCCTCGACCAGCTGGCGGATGAAGTCGTAGTCGGTCTGGCTGGCCGCCGGGAAGCCGACCTCGATCTCCTTGTAGCCCATGCGGACCAGCAGCTCGAACATCCGCCGCTTGCGCTCGGGGCTCATCGGGTCGATCAGGGCCTGGTTGCCGTCGCGCAGGTCGACCGCGCACCAGCGCGGGGCCTGGGTGGTGACCGTCTCCGGCCAGGTGCGGTCGGGCAGCGGCACCGGGGTGAACGGCGCGTACTTGCCGATCGGCATCCCGGAGGGGCGCTGGGGGTTGCGGGCGTGCGGGTGGGACTCGCTCATGGGAGGTCTCCTCGTGCGCGGGCTGTCGTGCGCGGACGGCGCAACAGCTCCGGGGGGAGGTCAGCAGGCGCCGGGTACGCGCGAACACCGCGGCGAGGGGGCCGACCTAGGAGAGGGCCTCGCCGCGGCGGGTAAGCAGGAGGCTGCCGCGCACGTCGGCCACGGTAGCAGCGACGCCCCGGCCCGGCATGTCACCGGGCCGTCGTCAGCCGAGGTCGCACCGGCACGGGCAGTCCTCGACGTGCGGCCAGCGCTCCCCGGCGACCAGCAGGACGTCGCAGCCGGGCGGGCAGGTGCAGACCGGGTCGGGTGACGGCGGGGGACGCTCGCCGGCGAGGAACCGGCGTCGCCGTTCCTCGGCGGCCCGCCGGGCGGCGGCCTGGGCGCGGGCCCGGGCCCGGTCGGGCAGGGAGTCGCCCGGCTCCGGCCGGTGGTGGTCCCCGGCCGTCCCGCTGAGCCGGCGCCGCCCGTCGCGGTACCGCCGCTCGCGGCTGAAGGTGTAGCGCGGCGGGGTCGCCCGGGGCAGGTGCTCACCGCCCCACCAGTCCTCGTCGCCGTGGCGGGTGTCCAGGTGCGCGGGGAACAGCCGACCCGCGCCGTCCCGGACGGCGGCGTCGGTCATGCCGGGTGCCTCCCGTCCCTGCTCGTCGAGCAGGACCAGCCGTAGCCCGGCGAGCTCGGCGGCCCGCTCCAGCACCCGCGCGTCCAGGCCGCGCGCTCCGCACTCGACCGCCGCGATCGCGGACTTCGACACCCCGAGGTGCTCGGCCAGCTCGCGTTGCGAGAGGTCCCCGGTCCGGCGGATCCGGCGCAGCAGGCCGGGCAGGGTGGAGGCGGTCACGCGGGCAGCGTCGCCGCCGCCGCTGCCCGGACGGCAGCCCGATCAGTGATCTGTGGACAGTCGTGGTCTGACCACAGGGGCGGGCACACCGCGAAGGTGGGTGCGTCAGGGATGTCCCGCGCAGGGTCGTGCTCTGCCCACCCGGGGTGGGCAGAGCAC
>NZ_JBJHAH010000028.1:0-53401 GCF_054050915.1 Modestobacter sp. SYSU DS0875
GAGGACTCCGCGGTCCGGCAGAACTCATCGGCATCGGGCTGCCGAGTGGTGGTCCGGGGGGGTCGTCGGGGGGGGCCCGGGGGGGGGGGGGGGGCACCCCCCCCCCCCCCCCCGCGGGGGGCCCCCCGGGGCTCGGTCGGGTGGGCCGTCGCCCGGAGAGGGTCAGCTGGCCTTCTTGCGGACTCGCTTCTTCGGCTCGGCCGCCGCGGCGATCGCCGCCGGGTCGAGGATGTCGGCGAGGAACCGGCCGGTGTGGCTCTCCGCCACGGTGGCGACGAACTCCGGCGGACCCTCCGCGACGACGGAGCCACCGCGGAAGCCGCCCTCCGGGCCCATGTCGATGAGCCAGTCGGCGCTCTTGATCACGTCGAGGTTGTGCTCGATGACGATGACCGAGTTGCCCTTGTCGACCAGGCCCTGGAGCACCAGGAGCAGCTTGCGGATGTCCTCGAAGTGCAGGCCGGTGGTCGGCTCGTCGAGGACGTAGATGGTGCGGCCGTTGGACCGCTTCTGCAGCTCGCTGGCGAGCTTGACCCGCTGTGCCTCACCGCCGGACAGGGTGGTGGCCGGCTGGCCGAGCCGGATGTAGCCGAGGCCGACGTCGGTGAGGGTGCGCATGTACCGGGCGATCGCGGGGATCGCCTCGAAGAACTCGGCGGCCTCCGAGATAGGCATGTCCAGGACCTCGGCGACCGTCCTGCCCTTGTAGTGCACCTCCAGCGTCTCCCGGTTGAACCGGGCGCCCTTGCAGACCTCGCAGGGCACGTAGACGTCGGGCAGGAAGTTCATCTCGATCTTCAGCGTGCCGTCACCGGAGCAGGCCTCGCAGCGGCCGCCCTTGACGTTGAAGGAGAAGCGGCCGGGCTGGTAGCCGCGGATCTTCGCCTCCGACGTGCTGGCGAACAGCTTGCGGATGTGGTCCCAGACGCCGGTGTAGGTGGCCGGGTTCGACCGCGGCGTGCGGCCGATGGGCGACTGGTCGACGCCGACGACCTTGTCCAGCTGGTCCAGGCCGGTGATGGTGCGGTGCCGGCCTGGCACCAGCCGCGCGCGGTTCAGCTCGTTGGCCAGGGTGGTGTACAGGATGTCGTTGACCAGGCTGGACTTGCCCGAGCCGGAGACCCCGGTGACGGCGACCAGGCAGCCCAGCGGGAAGGCGACGTCGATGCCCCGCAGGGTGTTCTCCCGCGCGCCCTTGACCACCAGTTCCCGGCCGGGCTGCGGCTGCCGGCGGACGGCGGGGATGGTGATCTCCTTGCGCCCGGACAGGTATGCACCCGTCAGCGAGCGCTCGCTCTCCAGGAGGTCCTGCACGGTGCCGCTGACGACCACCTCGCCGCCGTGCTCACCGGCGCCGGGGCCGATGTCGACGACCCAGTCGGCCTGCTTGATCGTGTCCTCGTCGTGCTCGACGACGATGAGCGTGTTGCCCATGTCGCGCAGCCGGACGAGGGTCTCGATGAGCCGGATGTTGTCCCGCTGGTGCAGCCCGATGGACGGCTCGTCGAGGACGTAGAGCACGCCGACCAGCCCGGAGCCGATCTGGGTGGCCAGCCGGATCCGCTGCGCCTCGCCGCCGGCCAGGGTGGCCGCCGGGCGGTCGAGGGACAGGTAGTCGAGCCCGACGTCGACCAGGAAGGACAGCCGGGCCTGGATCTCGCGCAGCACGCGGTCGGCGATCACCTTCTCCCGCTCGCCCAGCTCCAGCGCACCGAGCCACTCCGAGGCCTCGCCGATGGACAGCCCGGTGACCTCGGCGATCGACCGGCTGTTGAGCTTGACCGCGAGGATCTCCGGCTTGAGCCGGGTGCCGTGGCAGACGGGACAGGGGACGTCCCGCATGTAGCCCTCGTACTTGTCCTTCATGAACTCGCTGTCGGTGTCCTCGTGCCGGCGCTCGAGGAAGGGCAGCACGCCTTCGAAGGCGGCGTAGTAGCTGCGCTCGCGGCCGTAGCGGTTCTTGTAGCGGACGTGCACCTGGTCCGGGGACCCGTGCAGCACCGCCTTCTGCACCTTGGCCGGCAGCCGCTCCCACGGCGTCGTCATGGAGAAGCCGAGCATGTCGGCCAGCCCGGAGAGCAGCCGCTGGAAGTACTCCTTGCTCATCGAGCCGGCCCACGGCGCGATCGCGCCTTCCTCGAGGCTCTTGGTCGGGTCGGGCACCACGAGGTCGGGGTCGACCTCCTTGCGGGTGCCGATGCCGGTGCACTCGGGGCACGCGCCGAAGGGCGAGTTGAAGGAGAAGGACCGGGGCTCGAGCGCCTCGAAGGACAGCCCGTCGTCGATGCAGGCCAGGTGCTCGGAGAAGGTCCGCTCGCGGGCCGGGTCGTCCTCCGGGAGGTCGACGAAGTCCAGCACGACGAGACCGCCGGCCAGGCCGAGGGCCGTCTCGACCGAGTCGGTGAGCCGCCGCTTGGCGTTCTCCTTGACGGTGAGCCGGTCGACGATCACCTCGATGGTGTGCTTCTCCTGCTTCTTGAGCGTGGGCGGCTCGGTCAGCGGGTGCACGGTGCCGTCGACGCGGACCCGGGAGAAGCCCTGGGTCTGCAGCGAGCTGAACAGGTCGACGTACTCGCCCTTGCGGGCGCGGACCACCGGGGCGAGCACCTGGAACCGGGTGCCCTCCGCCATCGCCAGCACCTGGTCGACGATCTGCTGCGGCGTCTGCCGGCTGATCGGCTTGCCGCAGTTGGGGCAGTGTGGCTGCCCGGCGCGGGCGTAGAGCAGCCGCAGGTAGTCGTAGACCTCGGTGATCGTGCCGACGGTCGACCGGGGGTTGCGGTTGGTCGACTTCTGGTCGATCGACACCGCCGGGGAGAGCCCCTCGATGAAGTCGACGTCGGGCTTGTCCATCTGCCCGAGGAACTGGCGGGCGTAGGCCGACAGCGACTCGACGTACCGGCGCTGCCCCTCGGCGAAGATCGTGTCGAAGGCCAGGCTGGACTTGCCCGAGCCGGAGAGCCCCGTGAACACGATCATCGCGTCGCGGGGCAGGTCGAGGTTGACGTCCTTGAGGTTGTGCTCGCGGGCGCCGCGGACGACGAGCCGGTCCATGTGATCCCTGTCGGTCGCAGTGGTTCTTGCTGGGGTGGAACGCCGGGGCCGGCGGGCGGACTTCCCCTCCGCGGTGTCGGCTGGGTCTCCCGGCCGGACCGGTCAGCCGGTGGCGACGGCGGGCCGGGCGCGGGGGTCGAAGACGGGCGCGTGCCGGCGCCAGGGCAGCCGGCGTTCCAGCTCTCCGGCGAGCCACAGTAGTCGGGTCTCGCCACCCGCCGGGCCGACGAGCTGCACCGACGTGGGCAGCCCGGACCGGCCCGGGCCCGCCGGCAGCACGAGGGCCGGCAGGCCGGCGCCGTTCCAGGCGGAGGTCCACGGCGCCCAGCGGGCGTTGGCGGTCGTGTTGGCCAGGAAGCCACGCTCGTGCCAGGGGCGGGCGGGCAGCGGCGGGCCGCTGACCACGGGCGTGAGCAGCACGTCGACGTCGGTGAAGAAGTCGGCCATCCGGCCCCGGAAGGCCGCGAGCGCCCCGGGCCGGAGCAGGCGGGTGCGCTGCACCAGCCGGCCCAGTCGGGTGTGCACCCGGTGCCGGGGCTCGAGTGCGCGCCGGTCGATCCCGAGGGCGTCGGCGTCGGTGACCGGGCCGGCCAGCCAGCGGGCGACCACCGCGGCCGCGGCGGCCGGCGTGATCGGTGGCTCGCGGCGGACGACGGTGTGCCCGGCGGCCCGCAGCTCGGCGGCGACGGCGTCCAGCGCTGCCCGCCCCGCGGCGTCGAGGCGCGCGCCGGGGACCGGGGACCGGGTGGAGACCGCGATCCGCAGCGGCCCGGGAGGCGGCGACGGCTCGGCCAGGGGTGCGCCGGACAGCACGGCGATGCCGGCGGCGAGGTCGGCGACCGTGGTCGCGAGCACCCCGTGCTCGGCCATGCCGTACCAGCTGTTCGCCCCGACCGCGCCCGGCACGACGCCCGTGCCGGGCTTCAGCGTGACCAGCCCGCAGGCCGCCGCCGGGAGTCGCAGCGACCCCATGCCGTCGTTCCCGTGGGCCAGCGGCACCGCGGCCGCCGCGACGGCCGCGGCGCTGCCGCCGGAGGAGCCGGCGGCCGACCGCGCGGTGTCCCAGGGGTTGCGGGTGACGGTGCCCGGACCGTCGGTGGCCGAGTAGACGCAGAGCTCGGGTGCCCGGGTGATCCCGACGACCACCGCACCGGCGGCGCGCAGCCGCGCGACGACCGGGTCGTCGGTGGCGGCCGGGGTCGGGGTGTGCGCGGCGGACCCGTCGGTGGCCAGCTCCCCCGCCACGGCCACGTTGTCCTTCACCGCGACCGGGACACCGGCCAGCGGCAGCCGTGCGCGGTCGGGCGAGGCGTCGACCGCCGCGGCCTCGGCCAGCGCCGCCTCGGTGCGCACCACGCGGAAGGCGCCGACCCGCGGCTCGACGTCGGCCAGGTGCGCCAGGTGCGCCCGGACCACCTCGACCGCGGTCAGCTCGCCGGACCGGACCCGGGCGGCCAGCTCGGTGGCGGGGAGGCCCACGAGCGGGCCCGTCCCCGTCCCGGATCCCGACAGGGGGTCTGCGGGCGCGGCACCTGCACTAGCGTCCATGCGGTCGAACCTAACCGTGGCCCCCGACAGTTCTCAGATCGGAGCGCGATGAACGACAGCTACACCGGCGACGTGCGGGTCGGCGGGCCGGCCGACGTCCGCGAGCTGCCCGGGCTGACGATCCGAAAGCTCGCGGTCAGCGAGATGGCGAACAACGCGTACCTGCTCACCGACAGCGGCACGGGCCCGGGCACCGGCCAGGCGCTGCTGATCGACGCGGCGGCCGAACCCGAGGCGCTGCTGGAGCTGATCGACGCCGCCGACGTCCGCACCGTGGTCACCACGCACGGCCACTGGGACCACCACCGCGCGCTCCCGGAGGTGCTCCGGGCCACCGGCGCCGAGAACGTCGCGCACCCGGCCGACGCCGCTGACCTGCCGGTGCCGGTCACCCGCCCGGTCCAGCACGGCGACACGATCACCGTGGGCGACCAGGTGCTCGAGGTCGTGCACCTACGGGGGCACACCCCGGGCAGCATCGCGCTGGTCTGGCGGGGGCCCGAGGGCGCGGGCACCCACGTCTTCACCGGCGACAGCCTCTTCCCCGGCGGGGTCGGCAACACCCAGTCCGACGCCGCCCGGTTCACCAGCCTGCTCGACGACGTCGAGGCCCGGCTGTTCGGCGTCCTGCCCGACGAGGCCTGGGTCTACCCCGGCCACGGCGCGGACACGACGCTGGGCGCCGAGCGCCCCCACCTCGCGGAGTGGCGCGAGCGCGGCTGGTGACCAGCCCCCGCCCCCCGAAGGCAAGGCGTGCCCCTCACTCCCGGGTGACGGCCGCTGAGGGGGGCAGTTGCCTGAGGAGCCGGTCGATCCGCCGGGTGCCCCGCCCGGCCCCCCACCCGATGGTGGCCAGCAGCACCACCAGCGCGCCGACCGCGAGCGCGCCGAGCGCCCAGTCGGATCGGGCGGGCAGCAGCGCCAGCACGGCGACCGCCAGGAGGGCCACCATCACCAGCCCGGCGGCCAGGTACCCGCGCAGGATGCGGCGTTCCCGGAGCAGTGACCGGCGCCACCGCGCCGGGTCGGCGCCCTCGGGCAGCCGTCCCGACCGCAGAGCTGCCCGGAAGTCCTCCGCGCGGTCGGCGCCGCCCAGGCGGCGCGCCTGCATCCAGGCGCCGAACGAGGCGCCGACGGCGGCTCCCAGGAACGTCGGGAGCGGCCCTGCCCAGTCGGCCGGGCCCTCCCGCACGTGTGCGATCAGGGCGACGACCGCCACGTAGCCGACGACGTGCGCCGCGACGGCCAGCCCTGCGACCAGCCAGCGGCGGCGGCGCCGCGGCAGCCCGTCCAGCCATGCCCTCGGTGCAGCCACTCGGACCTCCCCGTCCTGCTGCCGGCTCCGGGCCGCGGACCGCGGCCCCGCCGGCTCAGCAACCAGTATCGAGGTACAGCAGGGCGTAGGCGGCGAGCCAGTGCTCGACCATGTAGTCGCTGCCGCTGACGTGCGGCAGCGCCGCGGCCGCGTGCTCCCCGGCGGAGGCCCGCAGCACGGGCACCCGGGCGTCGTCCGCCGGCAGGGCGCCGGCGAGCCGGCCCAGGCACCACGCCCGGCTCAGGTTCAGCCCGTGCAGGTGCGCGGTCTGCCCGTCGCTCGCGTCGCCGACCACGGCGGGGCCGAACAGCGGCCCGTCGGCGAGGCCGGGCAGGAAGGCCGACAGCCAGGCCGGGAAGTCCGGCACGACGACGGACACCAGCACCGCCTCGACCAGGGCCGGTGACAGGAAGTCCGAGCCGGAGGGCTCCCAGCGCACCGGCGCGTCGGTGTCCGCGGCGAACCAGCGGCGGGCGGCGTCGGCCAGCATCCCGTCGACCCCCGCCCGCCGGGCGGCCGGCAAGGCCATCAGCAGGCCGAACGCGCTGTTGGGGTGCAGCCCGGTGCGCACCGGGTAGGTCGCCCCGGGCAACCAGCGCGCGTAGGCGGCGAGGAAGTGGTCGGCCAGCGGCTGCAGCGTCGCGGCCCAGCGGCGGACGTCGTCCGGGGCGGCGTCCTCGGCCGCCCAGGAGGCCGCCTCCTCGACCAGCGTCAGCGCCCAGGCCCAGCCGTAGGGCCGCTCCCAGCCGGGGTTCCCGACGGCGTGCGCCACCTCCGCCGCGATCGCCTCCGGCGTCCAGTGCGCGTCGAGCACCGCCCGGACCTCCGCGGCCGGCACCCGGTCACCGGCGACCCGCAGCAGCCGGAGCAGCACCCAGTGCATCTCCACCGCGGAGTGCCAGTCGTAGCTGCCGTAGAACGCGGGGTGCCGGTCGCGTGGGCGCACCGGCGCGTCCCCGGGCGCGCGGTAGTGCACGTACAACCCGTTGGGGAACTCCTCCTGCACCGTCCGCAGCGCGGTGGCGGCCAGCTCCGGGGCGGCCCCGTCCAGGTCCGGCGTCACAGCCGGGTGGCCGGCACGCTGAGCGTGTCGTCGCGCCGCCCGCCGGCCTCGCCGTCGGCCGCCGCCTCGACCCCCACATCGAGCTGGGCCTCCACCGGCTCCTCCCCCACCGGAGCGGCCGGTCCGGCGCCCGCCGGAAGCTCGGCCACCCCGACCCGGTTCTGCGGCGTGGGCAGCCAGCGGGCCCACCAGCGCAGCACGTGCTCCAGCCGGGCCAGCCGGTGCTTGGGCCGGCCGGAGCGGGACAGCTCGTGGCCCTCACCGGGGAACAGCAGCAGCTCGGTGGGCACGCCGCGGCGCTTGAGCTCCACGTACAGCCGGGTGCCCTGCTCCAGCGGGCAGCGCCAGTCCTCCTCGGAGTGGATGACGAACGTCGGCGTGGTGATCCGGTGGGCGTGCGCGAGCGCCGACTGGGCGGCGACCCGCGCGGGGTCGGTGCCCAGGTACTCGTCGGGGAAGAACCAGCCGATGTCCGACGACCCGACGAAGCTGACCGGGTCGTTGAACGCCCGCTCGCTGATCCCGGCGACGAACCGGTCGGTGCGCCCCAGCAGCAGGGTGGTCATGTAGCCCCCGTAGGAGCCGCCCATCAGCCCCACCCGGGAGGCGTCCAGCTGCGGGTCGGTGAGCGCGTCGTCGAGGAAGGCCAGCACGTCGTCGGCGTCCAGCTCGCCCATGTGCTCCTTGATCACCCGGCCGTGCTCCTGCCCGTAGCCGGAGGACCCGCGCGGGTTGCACATCAGCACCGCGTAGCCCGCCTCGACGTAGGCCTGGGTCTCGTCGAACAGGGTCCAGCCGTACTGGCTGAACGGCCCGCCGTGCACGGTGAGCAGCACCGGGTGCGGCCCGGGCCCGGGCGGGGTGGTCAGCCAGCCGTGCACCGGGTAGCCGTCGGGGGCGGTGGCGGTCCGCTCGCGCATCCGGTGCAGCCGGCCGGTCTCCTGGAGCGGGGCGCCGAACCCGGTGAGCAGCCGGCGCCGTCCGGGGGTGATCGCGATCAGCTCGCCGGCCGACCGGTCGTGCGCGACCGTGGCGACGACGACGCCCCCGCCGGCCCCGACGCCCCGCACCGTGTACGGCCCGTCGATCAGCGTCTCGGGTTCCCCGCCGCCCAGCGGCACCCGCAGCAGCTCGACCGCGCCGCGGCGCTGCACCCCGAACAGCACGCCGTCGGGCGTGACGACGGTCGCCGGGGTCTCGTCGCCCCGGTCGTGCGTCTCCGGGTCGAGCACCGGCGTGACCGGGCCGCCGGCGGCGGGCGCCCGGCACAGCGTGGTGTTGCGGCCGACGAAGTCCCGGCCGCTGTCACCCAGGTCGGGCTGCGCGGAGAACCAGAGGGTCTCCCCCGCCGGGTCCCAGGCCGGGTGGGCGACGGCCGAGCGGCTCTGCGTGATCCGGCGCAGCCCGGACCCGTCGGGGCGCACCACGAAGACGTCGCTGACCAGGTCGGCGTCGGCCCGCTCGTGGCGGGCGGAGACGAAGGCGAGCAGCACGCCATCCGGGCTCCAGGCGACGTCGGTGTCGTCGTGGTCGCCGCCGGTCACCTGGACCGGCTCCGGCAGCGGGACGGCGGTGTCGTCGGCGTCGCCGGGCAGGTCGACGACGAACACGTGGCGGCGCCGGTCGGTGGTGAAGCCGACGTCGTCGCTGCGGTACTTCAGCGTGGTGATCAGCCGGGGCGCCTCCGCCGCCGGGGCGACGTCCTCCTCGGTGCCGTACCGGCCCGCCTCGGGCACCCGGGCGGTGTACGCCAGCCGCCGGGAGTCCGGCGACCAGACCGGGGCGCCGGCGCCCAGGTGGTGGTCGGTGAGCCGGCGGGGAGCGCCGCCCGCGACGGGCAGCACGTGCAGCTGGGGCGCGCCCTTCGGCTCGGCGGCCAGGTAGGCGAGCCAGCGGCCGTCCGGGGAGAACGCGGGGGCGGAGTCGCGGTGCCCGGCGGTGAGCGGGCGGGCCGGGGCCGACCCGTCGGTGGGCACGGTCCACAGCTGGCTGCGGTACTCGTCGGCGTCCAGGTCCAGCCGGGTCACCGCGACGACCGCGGTCCGCCCGTCCGGGGAGACCGCGGGCACACCGGGGACGCGCAGCAGGGAGAGGTCGGTCGGCCGCATGTCTGCGACGCTAGCCCAGGCCCGGCGCGGGCCAGATGGTGAGCACCGCTAACGGGTGAGTGCCTAAGGTGCCCGCATGACGCGACGCGTGTTCTCCGGCGGTCAGGTCCTCGACGGCACGGGCAGCCCGGCCGCGCCCGCCGACGTCGTCGTGCAGGACGGCCGGATCGTGGAGGTCGGCACGGGCCTGGACGGCGACGAGGTCGTCGACTGCACCGGCGCCACGGTGCTGCCCGGCCTGTTCGACTGCCACGTGCACGTGATGATCAGCGGCGTCGACACCCTGCGGCACCTGCAGACGCCCTTCAGCTACGGCTTCTTCGAGGCCGCGCAGAACCTGCGGCGCACCCTCGCCCAGGGCATCACCTCGGTCCGCGACGCCGGGGGCGCCGACCTCGGCGTGGCCGAGGCGGTCCGGCGCGGGCTCACCGCCGGGCCGCGGCTGCAGATCGCCATCAGCATGCTGTCCCAGACCGGTGGCCACGGCGACGGCTGGCACGTCTGCGGGGCCGAGCTGCCGCTGCTCGGGCCACACCCGGGCCGCCCGCGGACGATCGTCGACGGGGCGGACGAGATGCGCCGCACCGTCCGCGAGCTGCTGCGCGCGGGCGCCGACGTCCTCAAGGTCGCCACCAGCGGCGGGGTGCTCTCCGCCCGGGACGACCCGCGCCACCCGCACTTCCGCCCCGCCGAGCTCGCCGTGCTCGTCGAGGAGGCCGAGGCCGCCGGCGTCGCGGTGATGGCGCACGCGCAGGGCGCGGAGGGGATCAAGGCCGCCGTCCGGGCCGGGATCCGCTCCATCGAGCACGGCATCTACCTCGACGACGAGGCGATCGAGCTGATGCTCGAACGCGGCACCTGGCTGGTGCCCACCCTCGCCGCGCCCCGGGCGGTGCTCACCGCCGCCGACGCCGGCGCGGCGCTCCCCGACGCGGTGGTGGCGAAGGCGCGCGCCGTGCAGGCGGTGCACGACGAGGCGGTGAGCCGGGCCGTCGACGCCGGGGTGCGGATCGCCATGGGCACCGACAGCGGCGTCGGCCCGCACGGGGACAACCTCAGCGAGCTCGGCCTGATGGCCGGTTGCGGGATGACCCCCGAGCAGGCCTGGCACGCCTCCACCCTGTCCGCGGCGCAGCTGCTCGGGGTCGCCGACTCCCTCGGCAGCCTCGAGCCGGGCAAGCGGGCCGACGTCGTCGTGCTGGACGGGGACGCCCGGGACCTGACCGGGCTGGCCGGGCGGATCCGGGAGGTCTGGCGGGACGGCGAACTGGTCGCGGCCGGCGGCGCCGTCGTGGAGCCCGGGACGATCCCGCCCCGCTGACCCGGCTCAGCTGCCCCGGGGCTCTTCGACCACCTCGGCGCGGCCGGTCTCCGCGGTGTCGGGCACGGTACGGCCGGTCTCGTCGGTCTCCACGGGCGGCTCGCCGGTCACGGCGGCCGGCCCCGCCTGGGCCTCCTCGCCGCGGGTCTTCAGCAGGCTGGCCACGGTCGCCACCACGAGGACGACGAGGATCACCGTGAGCGACAGCCAGGTGGGCACCGTGGGCACCGCCTCCAGCGGCTCGCGCTCCCCGGCGAACGGGTACTGGTTCTCGTGCAGCGCCTCGAGGACGAGCTTGACGCCGATGAAGGCCAGGATGACCGCCAGCCCCAGGGACAGGTAGACCAGGCGCTTGAGCAGGCCGCCGAGCAGGAAGTACAGCTGGCGCAGCCCCATCAACGCGAAGACGTTCGCGGTGAAGACGATGAACGCCTCCCGGGTGAGGCCGAAGATCGCCGGGATGCTGTCCAGCGCGAACAGCAGGTCGGTGGTGCCCAGCGCCAGGAACACCACGATCATCGGGGTCCAGAGCTTCGTGCCGTCGTGCTCGACCCGGACCTTGCTGCCGTGGTACTCGGCGGTCATCGGGAGCACCCGCCGCATGCGGCGGATGAGCGCGTTCTCCTCGTAGTCCTCGTCCTCGTCGCGGTGCCGGACCAGGTTGACGGCGGTCCAGACCAGGAAGGCACCGAAGAGGTAGAAGACCCAGATGAACTGCTCGATCAGGGCGGCACCGGCCAGGATGAAGACCCCTCGCAGCACCAGCGCGATGATGATCCCGACCATCAGGACCTCTTGCTGCAGCTTCCGGGGCACCTGGAAGCGGGCCATGATGATCACGAAGACGAAGAGGTTGTCGACCGAGAGCGAGTACTCGGTCAGCCAGCCCGCGTAGAACTCGGTGGCGAACGTCCCGTCGGTGACGGCGAGCAGCAGCAGCCCGAACAGCAGCGCCAACCCCACGTAGAAGGTGACCCAGGCGGCCGCCTCCTTCACGGAGGGCTCGTGCGGGCGACGGGCGACGATCGCGAGGTCGGCGAGCAGCAGGACGGTGAGCCCCACGAACGTCGAGATCTCGAACCAGACGGGGAGCTCCACGTACCGGAACTCTACAAGTCAGTTGCACCAACCACCCGCCAGGACGCGGCGGGGGTCCGTGGTGCCCCCGACCCGCCCGCCGGTGCCCCAGGGACACCGGCGGGCGGGTCGTTCAGCCCCGGTCGGGTCGGTCGGACTTGGTGACCGCCGCCTGCCGGGGCTCCGGCAGGCCGTCCTGGGAGGCGCGCTCGGGGTCGCCCGGGGCACCGATGTTCCGCCCGGTCCGGTCGGCGCCGGGGTCGCCCGCGCCGGTGCGCTGGGCCCGGCGGTCGGCGTCCTTCTTGTTCTTGCGCAGGCTGGCCACGGTGGTCACCACCAGGGTGACCAGGATGACGACCAGCGACAGCCAGGTCGGGATCTCCGGGATCGCGGTGAAGTGCTCACCACCGTTGATGAACGGCAGCTCGTTCTCGTGCAGCGCGTGGATGACCAGCTTGACGCCGATGAAGCCGAGGATGACCGCCAGGCCGTAGGCGAGGTACACCAGCTTGTCGAGCAGGCCGTCGAGCAGGAAGAACAGCTGCCGCAGGCCGAGCAGGGCGAAGGCGTTGGCGGTGAAGACCAGGTAGGTCTCCTGGGTGAGGCCGAAGATCGCCGGGATGGAGTCGACGGCGAAGAGGATGTCGGCGCTGCCGATGGCGATCAGCGCGATGGCCAGCGGCGTGATGAAGCGCTTGCCGTCGATCTTCGTGGTGAGCCGGTCGGAGTGGTACTCCGCCGTCGTCGGCAGCACCTTGCGGGTCAGCCGCAGGACGGCGTTCTCCTTGAACTCCTCGTCCTCGTCGTGCCCACCGCTGCGCGCCTGCGCGATCGCGGTCCAGATGAGGAAGCCGCCGAAGATGTAGAAGACGAAGCTGAAGTTCTCGATCGCGGCCGCGCCGACGAAGATGAACATCGTCCGCAGCACCAGGGCGAAGGCGATGCCGAACAGCAGCACCTTCTGCTGCAGCTCCCGGGGCACCGCGAAGCTGGCCATGATCAGCACGAAGACGAAGAGATTGTCGACCGAGAGGCTCTTCTCGGTGACCCACCCGGCGAAGTACTCACCACCGTAGGTGCCGCCGGCGAACCACAGCACCAGCAGTCCGAAGACCAGCGCGATGCCGACGTAGATCGCCGACCAGGTGGCCGACTCCTTGAGAGTGGGCGCGTGCGGGGTGCGGACGTGTCCGACGAAGTCGAACACCAGCATCCCGATGATGGCGGCGACGGTGATCGCCCAGACCCAGAGTGGGACGTCCAACGGATTCCTCCGGTTCACTGGCAGCTGTCAGTACCGGAGGTCTCTCCCGCCGCCCCGGACCCGGGTCGACCGACAGGGCCGGGGTCGGGGTGACCCGTGCTGACGACCACTGCCGCGCAGGGATACTCCCCTCCACGTCGGACCCGATCACCACCGGCAGCAGCCGCGTCGCTACTCGAGCGCCCGCAGTGGGGGTCCGCTGCCGCCCAACGCGCGAACCGCCCGGGGAGTTCCCGCCCCGCCCGGCCCCCTCGCAGGGGCCCGCCGCGAGCCTCGGACGGCCTCGTCCGGAGGCTCGCCCGAGCTTGCGGGGGATGAGGGGGACGAGGTCCTTCTCGGGGGGCGAGGGGGTCCCTCCTCAGGCGTGTGCGGCGTCGAGCTGGCGCAGTTCCTTCTTCAGCTCGGTCAGCTCGTCGCGCAGCCGCGCGGCGACCTCGAACTGCAGCTCCCGGGCGGCGGCGAGCATCTGGTCGTTCATCTGCGTGATCATGTCGGCGAGCTCGTTGCGCGGCAGACCCTGCACGTCGATCGAGCCGGCCTTGCCCTTGGTCGATCCGGCCTTGCTCTTCGACGACAGCCCGGGCACCGGCGCCTTGCCGCGGGACTGCTGCCGCCCCGAGCCGCCCAGGAGCTCGGTCGACTCCTCGGCCTCCTCTGCCGCCTTGTAGATCCCGTCGAGGATGTCGACGATCTTCTTGCGCAGCGGCTGCGGGTCGATGCCGTGCTCGGTGTTGTAGGCGATCTGCTTGGCCCGGCGCCGGTTGGTCTCGTCGATCGCCTGGGCCATCGACGGGGTGATCTTGTCGGCGTACATGTGCACCTGCCCGGAGACGTTGCGCGCCGCCCGGCCGATCGTCTGGATCAGCGAGGTGCCGGACCGGAGGAAGCCCTCCTTGTCGGCGTCGAGGATCGCCACCAGGGACACCTCGGGCAGGTCGAGCCCCTCGCGCAGCAGGTTGATGCCGACCAGCACGTCGTACTCCCCCTGCCGCAGCTCGCGCAGCAGCTCGACGCGGCGCAGGGTGTCGACCTCGGAGTGCAGGTACCGCACCTTGATGCCCAGCTCGAGCAGGTAGTCGGTGAGGTCCTCGGACATCTTCTTGGTCAGCGTGGTGACGAGAATGCGTTCGTCCCGTTCGACCCTGACCCGGATCTCGTGCACCAGGTCGTCGATCTGGCCCTTGGTCGGCTTGACCACGACCTCCGGGTCGACCAGACCGGTCGGCCGGATGACCTGCTCGACGACGTCGCCCTGCACCCGGCCCAGCTCGTAGTTCCCCGGTGTCGCGGAGAGGTAGACGGTCTGGTGGATGCGTTCGGTGAACTCCTCCCACTTCAGCGGCCGGTTGTCCATCGCCGAGGGCAGTCGGAAGCCGTGCTCGACCAGGGTGCGCTTGCGGCTCATGTCGCCCTCGTACATGCCGCCGATCTGCGGCACCGTCACGTGCGACTCGTCGATGACCAGCAGGAAGTCGTCGGGGAAGTAGTCGATGAGGCAGGCGCCGGCGCTGCCGGGAGCGCGCCCGTCGATGTGCCGCGAGTAGTTCTCGATGCCGGAGCAGAAGCCGACCTGGCGCATCATCTCGATGTCGTAGGTGGTGCGCATGCGCAGCCGCTGGGACTCCAGCAGCTTCCCCTGCCGGTCGAGCTCGGCCAGCCGCTGCTCGAGCTCGGCCTCGATGGTGGCGATCGCCCGCTCCATCCGCTCCGGGCCGGCGACGTAGTGGGTGGCGGGGAAGACGAACAGCTCGTCGACCTCGCGGACGACCTCGCCGGTGAGCGGGTGCAGGTAGTAGAGCCGCTCGACCTCGTCGCCGAACATCTCGATCCGGACGGCGAGCTCCTCGTAGACCGGGAAGACCTCGATCGTGTCGCCCCGCACCCGGAAGGTGCCCCGGGTGAAGGCCAGGTCGTTGCGGGTGTACTGCTCGGTGACCAGCGTGCGCAGCAGCTCGTCGCGGTCGCGGTCCTCCCCCACCTTGATCTTCAGCGCCCGGTCGACGTACTCCTCCGGCGTCCCGAGGCCGTAGATGCAGGAGACGGTGGAGACGACGATGACGTCGCGCCGGGTGAGCAGGCTGTTCGTCGCCGAGTGGCGCAGCCGCTCCACCTCCTCGTTGATGGAGGAGTCCTTCTCGATGTAGGTGTCGGTCTGCGGGACGTACGCCTCGGGCTGGTAGTAGTCGTAGTAGGAGACGAAGTACTCCACCGCGGCGTCGGGCAGGAGCTCGCGGAACTCGTTGGCCAGCTGTGCCGCGAGGGTCTTGTTGGGCGCCATCACCAGCGTGGGGCGCTGCACCTGCTCGATCAGCCACGCCGTGGTCGCCGACTTGCCGGTGCCGGTGGCGCCGAGCAGGACCGTGTCCGCCTCCCCCGCGTTCACCCGCTCGGCCAGGGCCTTGATCGCCGCCGGCTGGTCGCCCGAGGGCTCGAACTCGCTGACGACGCGGAACCGCCCCCGGGTGGGGCGGAGGTCGGTGTTCGTGCGCACGGCACGACGGTACGACGGGGGTGCGACAGAACGGGCCGCGACGACCGTCCGGGTCGGCGGACCGACCATGATCGTCATCCGCCGCCGGAGTTGGCACACTGCGGGGCGACCTGCCCGGGACACCGCGGCGACGTGTCCCGCCCACCCGCACAGTGGTGGAGGCGACAGGTGTGACCGGGGTCGTTTCCGGGCATCCGACGGCGAACCCCTGGCCCGGTCACGGACCAGGGGTGTGACGCCAGCCCCCGTCCCGGGGGGCCTCAGCCAGGAGGACGACGCTCTCCCATGACCACCCAGGTGTGGCCCGGTTCCGACTACCCGCTCGGTGCGACGTACGACGGCACCGGCACGAACTTCGCCCTCTACAGCGAGGTCGCAGAGAAGGTCGAGCTCTGCCTGTTCGACGACCAGGGCAACGAGGAGCGCGTCCGGCTCCCCGAGCGCGACGCGTTCGTCTGGCACGCCTTCCTCCCGGGGATCCAGCCCGGGCAGCGCTACGGCTACCGGGTGTACGGCCCCAACGACCCGGCGCAGGGCCTGCGCTGCAACCCCAACAAGCTGCTGCTGGACCCCTATGCCAAGGCGATCGACGGGCAGATCGACTGGGACGAGTCGGTCTTCGGGTACCACTTCGAGTCCGGTGAGCGGAACGACGAGGACTCCGCGGCGCACATGCCGAAGTCCGTCGTCGTCAGCCCGTTCTTCGACTGGGGCACCGACCGGCCGCCGAAGACCCCGTACCAGAAGACCGTCATCTACGAGGCCCACGTCAAGGGGCTGACGATGACCCACCCGCGGGTGCCGGAGGAGCTGCGCGGCACCTACGCCGGCATCGCCCACCCGGCGGTCATCGAGCACCTGACCGACCTCGGGGTCACCGCCCTCGAGCTGATGCCGGTGCACCAGTTCGTGCAGGACGACACCCTGCTGCAGAAGGGCCTGCGCAACTACTGGGGCTACAACACGATCGGCTTCTTCGCCCCGCACAACGAGTACGCCCAGTCGACCGACGGGCAGCAGGTGCAGGAGTTCAAGGGCATGGTGCGTGCCCTGCACGAGGCGGGCATCGAGGTCATCCTCGACGTGGTCTACAACCACACCGCCGAGGGCAACCACCTGGGCCCGACGCTGTCGTTCAAGGGCATCGACAACCGGGCCTACTACCGGCTGGTCGAGGGCGACGAGCAGTACTACATGGACACCACCGGCACCGGGAACTCGCTCAACGTCCGCGACCCGCAGTCGTTGCAGCTGATCATGGACTCGCTGCGCTACTGGGTCACCGAGATGCACGTCGACGGCTTCCGCTTCGACCTGGCCTCCACCCTGGCCCGCCAGTTCCACGAGGTCGACCGGCTGTCCGCCTTCTTCGACCTGGTGCACCAGGACCCGATCGTCAGCCAGGTGAAGCTGATCGCCGAGCCCTGGGACGTCGGGGACGGCGGCTACCAGGTCGGCAACTTCCCGGCGCTGTGGACCGAGTGGAACGGCAAGTACCGCGACAGCGTGCGCGACTACTGGCGCGGCGAGGAGGGCACCCTCGGCGAGTTCGCCAGCCGCATCTCCGGCTCCGCCGACCTCTACCAGCACGCCGGCCGCCGACCGGTGGCGAGCATCAACTTCGTCACCGCGCACGACGGGTTCACCCTCAACGACCTGGTCTCCTACAACGATAAGCACAACGAGGCCAACGGCGAGGGCAACAACGACGGCGAGAGCCACAACCGCAGCTGGAACTGCGGCGTCGAGGGCCCGACGAAGGACCCCGAGGTGCTGGAGCTGCGCGCCCGCCAGCGGCGCAACTTCATCGCCACGCTCATGCTCAGCCAGGGCGTGCCGATGCTGCTGCACGGCGACGAGCTGGGCCGCACGCAGGGCGGCAACAACAACGGTTACTGCCAGGACTCCGAGCTGACCTGGATCGACTGGGAGGACGTCGACGAGGGGCTGCTGGAGTTCACCAAGCTGGTCACCCGGCTGCGCACCGACCACCCCACGTTCCGCCGCCGGCGGTTCTTCCACGGTCGCCCGGTGCCGTGGGAGGAGACCGACCCGCAGCAGGACATCGCCTGGCTGGGTGCCGACGGCGAGCCGATGGACGACGCGGACTGGTCCGACGGCTCCGCCAAGTCGCTGGCGATGTACCTCAACGGACACGGCATCCGGGAGATGGACGACCGCGGCGAGTACGTCAGCGACGACCACTTCTACCTGGCGTTCAACGCCTCGCACGAGGCGATCGCGTTCACCCTGCCCGGCGTCGACTACGCGGAGGAGTGGACGCTCGTCGTCGACACCGCCGAGCTGGGCGAGGTCGAGCCGGTCGCGGTGAAGGCCGGCGGGAAGGTCACCCTGCAGCCGCGGTCGACGGTCGTGCTGCAGGCGGCCGCGTCGTGACGACGCCGTCGACCGGCGAGCGCCGGGACGTGCCCTCGAGCACCTACCGGCTGCAGGTGACCGCCGACTTCACGCTGGACGACGCGGCGTCGGTGGCCGGCTACCTGGCCGACCTCGGGGTGAGCCACGCCTACTCGTCCCCGCTGCTGCGGTCGGCGGCGGGCAGCACGCACGGCTACGACACCACCGACCACGCGCACGTCGACGAGCCACGCGGCGGCCGAGAGGGCCTGGACCGGTTCGTGGCCCGCCTGCACGAGCACGGCCTCGGGCTGGTGCTGGACCTCGTGCCCAACCACATGGGCGTCTCCGACGCGCACGAGTCCAGCTGGTGGTGGGACCTGCTGAAGCACGGACGGGGGTCCGCGCACGCCGACGCCTTCGACGTCGACTGGGACTTCGGCGGCGGACGGGTGCGCATCCCGGTGCTGGGCAGTGCGGACGACGTGACGCAGCTGCAGCTGGTCGAGGTCGACGGCGATCTGGAGCTGCACTACTACGACAACCGCTTCCCGGTGGCGCCGGGCACGGGTCGGGCCGGGGACGACCCGGTCGCGGTGCACGACCGGCAGCATTACGAGCTGGTCGACTGGCGCCGCGCCGACGACCAGCTCAACTACCGGCGGTTCTTCGCGATCAACACCCTGGCCGGGCTGCGGGTGGAGGACCCGGAGGTCTTCCGGGCCACCCACGCGCTGATCGTGGAGCTGGTGGAGAACGGATCGGTCGACGCGCTGCGGATCGACCACCCCGACGGCCTCGCCGACCCCAAGGGCTACCTGGACTCCCTGGCCGCGGCGACCGGTGACCGGTGGACCGTGGTGGAGAAGATCCTCGAACCCGGTGAGGAGCTGCCCGGCAGCTGGAAGACGGCCGGGACGACGGGCTACGACGCGCTCACCGAGGTGGACGGGGTGCTGGTCGACCCGGCCGGCGAGCCCGCGTTCACCGCGCTGGACACCGAGCTGGCCGGGCACCGGGTCGACTACGCGCAGCTCGTGCACGACTGCAAGCGCGAGGTCACCGACGGGATGCTCGGCTCGGAGGTGGCCCGGCTCCAGCGGATCGTCGGCGACCTGCCGGGCATGCCGCCCGGGCAGGTGACCGAAGGGCTGGCCGAGCTGCTGGCCTCCTTCCCGGTGTACCGCAGCTACCTGCCCGACGGCCGGGAGCACCTGGACCAGACGGTCGCCGCGGTCAAGCTGCGGCGGCCCGACCTGGCCGCCGCCGTCGACGCACTGCACCCGCTGCTCGGGTCGGCCGGCACCGAGCTGGCCACCCGCTTCGAGCAGACCTCCGGTCCGGTCATGGCCAAGGGCGTGGAGGACAGCGCCTACTACCGGTGGGCGCGGTTCGTGGCGCTCAACGAGGTGGGTGGCGACCCGGCGCGGTTCGGCAGCTCGGTCGCGGAGTTCCACGCGGCGCAGCAGCACCGGCAGGAGGTCAAGCCGGCGTCGATGACCACGTTGTCCACGCACGACACCAAGCGCAGCGAGGACGTCCGCGCCCGGCTGGCGGTGCTGGCCGAGATCCCGACCGAGTGGGCCGGCCTGGTGCGCGGCTGGCTGGGCCGGCACCCGTTGGCCGACCGGTCGCTGGCGCACCTGGTGTGGCAGAACCTGGTCGGCGCCTGGCCGCTCTCCCGGGATCGGGCGCACGGCTACGTGGAGAAGGCGGCGCGCGAGGCCGGCACCTCGACCACCTGGACCAACCCGGTGCAGGAGTTCGAGGACCAGTTGCACGCGCTGGTCGACGCCGCGTTCGACGACGCGACCACGCACGCGGAGATCGAGCGGTTCGTGGCCCGGATCGCGCCGTTCGGCTGGTCGAACTCGCTGTCGCAGAAGCTGCTGCAGCTGACCGTCCCCGGTGTCCCGGACGTGTACCAGGGCACCGAGCTCTGGGACTTCTCGCTGGTCGACCCGGACAACCGCCGTCCGGTCGACTACGGCCTGCGGCGCCGGCTGCTGGCCCGGCTCGACGAGGGCTGGGTGCCGTCGGTCGACGAGGAGGGCGCCGCGAAGCTGCTGGTCGTCTCCCGCACCCTGCGCCACCGGCGGGAGCACCCGGATGCCTTCACCGGGTACACCCCGGTGCAGGCCACCGGCACGGCCGCCGACCACGCCGTCGCCTTCGACCGCGGTGGGGTGGTGACCGTGGCGACCCGGCTGCCCGTGCACCTGGCCGAGACCGGCTGGGGGGACACCGGGCTGGCGCTTCCCACCGGCGCGTGGCGCGACCTCTTCACCGGCGCCCGCGTGGTCTCCGACGCCGGTGGCGTCGGCGTCGAGCAGCTGCTGTCCCAGCTGCCGGTGGCCCTGCTGGTCCGCGACTGACGACGGGCGCCCTCGCCCCCACTGCTCGCGAGCTCGCGGCGGGCCCCGACACCGAGGTCGGGGGGCGAGGGACAGCCACGGACTCCAGCGTCTCGGATCCCGACCGTCCGTACACGGTCGTCGACGGGCGGTGAGCGGGCCCGGGCCTGTCGCCGATGAGCCTGCGGGACCGCCGGCGGCCACCTAGCGTCGGTCGGGTGCCCGGGCGTTCCCGGCCGGGCACGGCACCGGACCGCCCAACCCCGTCCGCCGGTGACCTCAACCGAACCCCAGGACGGGGGCGGGGGACCCATCTCCGGCGCGACCGCACACCGTGCGCGCGCCTCGGGGTGAAGCCGTTCCGCACCTCCGACGCCCGGCTCCCGAGCCGGGGCGCCGGCGTGTGCGCGCGGCCGGGCACCGATCGCCCGAACCCGACAGCTCACCTCGCAGGCGGCGATCGGAGGATCCCCATGCCCGAGTCCACCCGTACCCGCCGACTGGTCCGCCGCGGCGCCCTCACCACCGGTGCCGCCGCCCTCGCGGTCGGCGCCTTCGCCGCACCGGCGTCCGCCGCGCCGCAGCACGACTGGACCGGGGTCGCCCAGTGCGAGTCCGGCGGCGACTGGAGCATCAACACCGGCAACGGCTACTACGGCGGCCTGCAGTTCTTCCAGCCCACCTGGGAGGGCTACGGCGGCCTGGAGTTCGCGCCGCGCGCCGACCTGGCGTCCCCGGCGCAGCAGATCGCCGTCGCCGAGCGGGTGCTCGACGGCCAGGGCGTCGGCGCGTGGCCGGTCTGCGGGCAGTACCTGACCGAGGGGACGACGCCCGCCGCGGGCGCACCGGCCCCGGCACCGGCTCCCGCCCCGGCCCCGGCCCCGGCACCCGCTCCCTCGGCGACCGGCGGCAGCTACACGGTCACGCCCGGTGACACGCTCGGGACGATCGCGGCGGCGCACGGCACCAGCTGGCAGCAGCTGTTCGACCAGAACCGCGACGTCGTCAGCAACCCGCACCTGATCTACGTCGGCCAGGTCCTGTCCGTCTGATCAGCCGGCCGGGTGGCCGGGGCACTCGCCCCGACCACCCGGCTCCGGCGGGTGCCGCGCGGCACGGTTGACCGGCCGCCGGGCGGGCATGATCGGGCAGCCACCCCGTCCCGCCTGCCAGGAGGCCCCCGCATGCCCGAGCCCGTCGAGTTCTCCGTCTGGGCCCCGCTGCCCGAGCGGGTGCGCCTGCAGGTCGACGGCCAGGTGCACGACATGCAGCGCGACGACGAGGGGTGGTGGCGGGCCACCGTGCCCGCGGAGGCCGAGAGCGACTACGGCTTCCTGCTCGACGACAACGAGACGCCCCGCCCCGACCCGCGCTCCCGCCGCCAGCCCGACGGCGTGCACGGGCTGTCCCGCCGGTTCGACCCCACCACCTACTCCTGGGGCGACACCGCGTGGACCGGCCGGCCCCTCGCCGGGGGCGTCGTCTACGAGATGCACGTCGGCACGTTCACCCCCGAGGGGACGCTGGACGCCGCCGTCGACCGGCTCGGCCACCTGGTCGACCTCGGCGTCGACTTCGTCGAGCTGCTGCCGGTCAACGCCTTCAACGGCACCCACAACTGGGGGTACGACGGCGTCGCCTGGTACGCCGTGCAGGAGACCTACGGCGGCCCGGCCGCCTACCAGCGCTTCGTCGACGCCTGCCACCAGCGTGGCCTCGGCGTGATCCAGGACGTCGTCTACAACCACCTCGGCCCGTCGGGGAACTACCTGCCGGAGTTCATGCCGATCTTCAGCGAGGGCGGGGCGAACACCTGGGGCAACTCGGTCAACCTGTCCGGCCCCGACTCCGACGAGGTGCGCCGCTACATCCTCGACAACGTGCAGATGTGGCTGCGCGACATGCACGTCGACGGGCTGCGCCTGGACGCCGTGCACGCGCTGGTCGACGAGCGCGCCACGCACGTGCTGGAGGAGATGGCGATCGAGACCGAGAAGCTGTCGGTCGCGCTCGGCCGGCCGCTGACGCTGATCGCCGAGAGCGACCTCAACGACCCGCGGATGGTCACCCCCCGGGTGGCCGGCGGCACCGGCATCGACGCGCAGTGGAGCGACGACTTCCACCACTCGCTGCACACCCAGCTGACCGGTGAGGCGCAGGGCTACTACGCCGACTTCGCCGACGCCGGCCTCGAGGGCCTGGCCCGGGTGCTCACCGGGGCCTACTTCCACGCCGGCGACTGGTCCAGCTTCCGCCGCCGGCACCACGGCCGGCCGGTCGACACCGCGCAGCTGCCGGGCTGGAAGTTCCTCGGCTACCTGCAGGACCACGACCAGATCGGCAACCGCGCCGTCGGTGACCGGATCTCGGCCTCCCTCTCGCCCGGCCTGCTCGCCGTCGGCGCGACCCTGGTGCTCACCAGCCCGTTCACGCCGATGCTGTTCATGGGCGAGGAGTGGGGCGCCTCGACGCCGTGGCAGTTCTTCACCAGCCACCCCGAGCCGGAGCTGGGCAAGGCCACCGCCGAGGGCCGGATCGGCGAGTTCGCCGCGCACGGCTGGGACGCCTCCGTCGTCCCCGACCCGCAGGACCCGGAGACCTTCACCCGTTCCAAGCTCGACTGGTCCGAGCTGGCGCAGGAGCCGCACGCCGGCCTCCTGGCCACCCACAAGACGCTGCTGGCGCTGCGCAAGCAGCACCCCGAGCTGCTCGATCCCGACCTGTCCACGACGGGCGTCACCTGGGACGACGACGAGCGCTGGGTGGTCGTCGAGCGCGGATCGCTGCGCGTGGTGGCCAACCTGTCGGGTGAGCAGCGGCGGATCGAGCTGGACGCGGCGGCCGGTGAGGTGCTGTTCAGCACCGGCGAGGCGCCGGGGCTGGACGGCGCCACCGTGACCGTGCCCGCCGAGAGCGCGGCCGTGGTCAGCACCCGCTGACGGTGCACGAGCTCCCCCGCGACCCCGCCGGCCTGGCCGACGCCTACCGGGTCGCGCCGGGCCGGCACCTGCGGGTCGACTTCATCGCCTCGCTGGACGGCGCGATCAGCGTCGACGGGCGCAGCGGACCGCTGGGCTCCGACGGCGACCGCCGGGTGTTCCGCACCCTGCGGGCGCTGGCCGACGCCGTGCTCGTCGGGGCCGGGACGGCGGCGGCCGAGGGGTACCGACCGGTGCTCCCGGACTCCGCCGTCAGCCGGCTGCGCACGTCGCTGGGTCGCGAGGCGGTGATGCCGGTGGTGGTCGTGTCGCGGCGGGCGTCGCTGCGGCCGGACGACCAGCTGGTGACGGACGCCGTCGTGCCCACCGTGCTGGTCACCTGCGCGGCAGCCGACCGTGGGCGGCGGGAGGCGCTGTCCGCCGCCGGGGTCGAGGTGCTCGTCTGCGGTGACGACGACGTCGACCTGCCCGCGGCGCTGGACGCCCTGGCCGCACGGGGGCTGGAGCAGCTGGTCTGCGAGGGCGGGCCGGCGCTGGTGCAGGCGGCGCTGACCGCGGACGTGGTCGACGAGCTGGACCTGTCGATCTCACCGTTGCTGGTCGGCGGCGGTCCCGGACTCGTGCCCGCCGCCCTGCCCGCTCCGATGCGTGCGCGGTTGCTGCAGGTGCTCACCGATGACGGCGTCCTCTTCACCCGCTACGCGCTGGGCTGACCGAGCGTCCGGTTGCCCCGCAGGTGCCGTCCCGCTGCGACGCCGGAAACTGTCGTACCTCGAACGTAGGTTCGATCCATGGCGAGGCGGTCGGGGTCGAGCACGATCGAGGGGCTGGTCGTGGACTGGGTCCTCGATCACCGCGTCGAGCCCACGCGGCTGCCCGTTCCCTGGCTGAGTGATGAGGAGCTGGCCGAGGAGCTGCAGCGGGTGCAGCAGCGCCGGGCGCGGGATGCCGCCTACGAGGCGGAGCTGATCCTGGGCCTGGCCGGTCAGCGGCCCGCCTCGGCCGATCCCGCCCCTGGTGCTCCGGGTGCGCGGCGGGCGGGGTGGACCGCGCAGCCGGCCGAGGGTGAGGTGAGTGAGTTCTTCACCGCCGAGCTGGCCACGGTGCTCAACGTCGGCCGGCCGACGGCGGCGACCCGGCTGAGCCGGGCGTTGACCTGGGCCCGGAAGCTGCCGGCGACGTTCGCCGCGCTGCGGGCCGGGCAGCTCGACGAGCGCCGGGCGCAGCAGCTGGCGGATGCGCTGCAGTACACCAGTGCCGAGGTCGCCGGGCGGGTGGAGGACGCGCTGCTGGGTGAGGCTCGGGATCTGTCGGTGGCCGGGCTGGGCAAGCGGGCCACCGAACTCATGTTGCGCTTCGATGCCGCCGCCGCCGACGAGGCCCGGGTGGAGGCGGAGAAGCGCGCCGACGTGAAGCTCTACCCGTCCTCCTCCGATGGGCGGTCGGTGCTGGTGGCGGACCTGCCGGCCGATGAGGCCGCCGAGTGCCATGACCTGCTCGACCAGTTGGCGCGGATGCTCAAGGCCGACGGTGACGAGCGGCCGATCGGGCAGCTGCGCACCCACGTCCTGTCGATGCTGGTCCGGCGGCCCGCCGACCACGGCCTGCCCACCGTGGCGGCGAACCAGACCGTCACCGCCGCCCTGCAGGCGCTGGAAGGCAGCAGCACCGAGCCCGGTGAGGTGAACGGGCTGCCGATCACCGCCGCCCACCTCCGCGACCTGCTCACCCGCGTCGGCGCGCTGGGCCTCACCGCCCCCACCGGCGGCACGCTCAGCTACGCGCTCACCGGCCCCGACGGCGAACTGCTGGCCACCATCACCCCGGCCGAACTGGCTCGGCTCGCCAAGCGCGGCTGCCGCCAGCACCCCGACGCCGGCATCGCCGACCACGACGGCCAGGGCAGTGGAACCGGCGAGGGAGATGGTGGCGGCCCGTGCGACTGCCCGGTGCTGGGTCCACCGCCACCCACCGAGCGCTACGAGCCCACCGCGCGGCAACGCGCGTTCGTCACCACCCGCGACCGGCGCTGCCAGTTCCCCAACTGCGGCCAACGCGTCTGCTGGCACGACCTCGACCACGTCGTCCCCCACGCCGACGGCGGCGCCACCGACTGCGCCAACCTCTGCTGCCTGTGCCGCAGCCACCACCGGCTCAAGACCCACGCCCCCGGTTGGGCGTTCCGGATGGACCCCGACGGCACCCTGCACGCCACCACACCATCCGGCGTCACCCGCACCACCCGACCACCCGGCCTCCGACCACGGGAGCCCGAACCACCCGACGCGCGATCACCCGGTTCGGCCCCCGTGCAGGGTCCCGACGCGAGCTCGCCAGTGGCAGGGGGCACCGAGGTCCTCCAGCCGCCACCGCCATCGCAACCGGCCGACGAACCACCGCCCTTCTGACCCGCAGGCCGGTGGCGCCATGTCGCCACGTCGCCATGTCGACGTGGCGATGTGTCGCGCTCGGCCCGCCGACCGGTGCTCCGTCATCAGGAAGGGGAGCTCATCGCCGGTTCGGCGGCGACTCAGCGGGTGCCGGTGTCGTCCTGGCAGGGTGTCGATGTGTGCGCGGCCGTCCCGCGGGTGACCGGGTCGCTGACCCGCCGAGCCGGTGCCGAGCACGCCGGGATCGGTCCGCTCCCCGACCGCTCGGGACTGCTTGACTGACCGCATGGACCTGCCCGTGCTCCCCCCGGTCAAGCCGATGCTCGCCAAGCCCGCGGCCGCGCTGCCCACCGGCGAGGGCTGGTTCTACGAGCCGAAGTGGGACGGGTTCCGCTGCATCGTGTTCCGGGACGGCGACGAGGTCGAGCTGGGCAGCCGCAACGAGCGCCCGCTGACCCGCTACTTCCCCGACGTCGTCGCGGCGGCGAAGGCGCAGCTGCCCGAGCGGTGCGTGGTCGACGGCGAGATCGTCGTCCCCCGGGGGGACCGGCTCGACTTCGAGTCACTGCTCCAGCGGATCCACCCGGCCGCCTCTCGGGTCACCAAACTGGCCGCCGAGACCCCGGCGTCCTTCGTCGCCTTCGACCTGCTCGCCCTCGGTGACGAGTCGCTGATGGAGCTCCCGTTCGCGCAGCGGCAGGCGCGGCTGCGCGATGCGCTGGCCACCGCCCAGGCACCGGTGCACGTCAGCACGATCACCCAGGACGCGGAGACCGGGCAGCGGTGGTTCCGCGAGTTCGAGGGCGCCGGTCTGGACGGCGTCATCGCCAAGCGCGGCGACCGGCCCTACTCCCCCGACCAGCGGGTGATGACCAAGGTCAAGCACGTGCGCACGGCCGACTGCGTGGTCGCCGGTTTCCGCTGGCACAAGAGCGGCCCGGTCGTCGGGTCGCTGCTGCTCGGCCTCTACGACGACGCCGGCACCCTGCAGCACATCGGCGTCGCCGCTTCCTTCACCATGAAGCGCCGCGCCGAGCTGGTCGAGGAGCTCGCCCCCTACCGCGCCCAGGCGCTCGACGGCCACCCGTGGCAGGACTGGGCCAACGCGTCCACGTCGGCAGCAGGGCCGGGCGAGGACGCCGAGCGCCGGATGCCCGGGGCGACCAGCCGCTGGAACGCCGGCAAGGACCTCTCCTGGGTGCCGCTGCGCCCGGAGCTCGTGGTGGAGATCAGGTACGACCAGCTGGAGGGCAGCCGGCTGCGGCACACCGGCCACTTCCAGCGGTGGCGCACCGACCGGGACGCCCGCTCGTGCACCTACGACCAGCTCGAGGTGCCGGTGCGGTACGACCTGGACGAGGTCCTCGGCGGCTGACCCGACCCGGGCCAGGGAGCGGAACCCGGCTGAGGCATTCACCACGGTGGTTGCGGCGGCCACCTCCGCGATCGCCTCCTACGCTGGGCGATCATGTACGCGCACCGCCGACCGATCGCCGCCCTGGGCGGGGCCCTCCTCGCCGCCGCCGTGGCGCTGAGCGGCTGCACCTCCTCCGGTGAGGACGCCGGGCAGGCCAGCAGCTCCCCCACCGCCCCCGCCGAGCCGGAGGCGCAGCCGATCGAGTGGACCGACTGCGACGCCGACATCGACCAGATCATCGCCGGGCGCCCCGGCTCGGAGCGCGAGCTGCTCTTCGAGTGCGGCACCACCCCCGTGCCGGCCGACTACGACGACCTCGAGGGCGGCGACCTGGAGCTGTTCCTGCTGCGTGCCACCGCCGCCGGGCAGACCGACAAGATCGGCTCGCTGGTGGTCAACCCGGGCGGGCCGGGCTTCTCGGCCGGCGACGCGGCGATCCAGGCGGCGCTGACGCTCCCGCCGGAGGTGCTGGCCCGGTTCGACGTCGTGGGCGTCGATCCGCGCGGGGTCGGGTTCTCCAGGCCGGTCGAGTGCATCTCCGACGAGCAGAAGGACGCGCTGTTCGCGAGCAACCCGCGCGCGCTGGACGCCCACTCCCTCACCGCCACCTTCGACCTGGTGGAGGACGTCGCAGCGAGCTGTGAGGAGGAGTACGGCGAGGCGCTGGGCGCCTTCAACACCGTCGACACGGCCCGGGATCTGGACCTGGTGCGCGAGTCGCTCGGCGACGAGCAGCTGACCTTCCTCGGCTACTCCTACGGGACGACGCTGGGCTCGACCTACGCCGAGCTGTTCCCCGAGCGGGTGCGTGCCCTGGCGCTCGACGGCGCGGTCGACCCGACCGCCACCGCCCAGGAGCGGGCCGAGGCGCAGGCCGCCGGCTTCGAGGCCGCCTTCGACGCGTTCGCCGGCAACTGCACGGGCCTGATCAGCGGTTGCCCGCTGGGCGACGACCCGCGGGCGGCGCTCAACGGCATCCTCGACCAGGCCGCTGCGGCGCCGATCCCCAGCTCCCGCGAGGGCGAGACCCGGCAGGCCACCGCGGGGCTGGTGCTCAACGGGGTGCGCTCGGCGCTGTACCAGCCCAGCGCCTGGCCGCAGCTGGCCCAGTCGCTGGCCGCCGCCCGCGACGGCGACGCCGCCGGCATCCTGACCCTCGCCGACACCTACACCGGCCGCAGTGACGACGGCAGCTACAGCAACGTCGTCGACGCCAACCTGGCGATCAGCTGCGCCGACGGGCAGGAGCAGTTCACCACCGACCAGGTGGCGGCGCTGGCCGCCGACTGGAACGGCCGGTACCCGCTCTTCGGGGCCGACGCGGCCCTGGGGCTCTACACCTGCTCGGCCTGGGACGCCCCGACCACCCCGCTGCCCGAGCGCGACGCCGAGGGCAGCGCGCCGATCATGGTCATCGGCACCCAGGGCGACCCGGTGACCCCACCGCAGGGCGCGGCGGACATGGCCGCCGAGCTGGACAGCAGCGTGCTGCTGACCTGGGAGGGCAGCGGGCACACCGCCTACCCCGAGACCGAGTGCGTGACCCAGGCGGTCAACGCCTACCTGATCGACCTGGTCGCGCCGCCCGAGGGGATCACCTGCCCGGCGTGACCCGACGGGGCGTCGTGACCTTGCGCCCCGTCGCGCGAGCCCGGAGGCTCACTGCCTGAGCAGTGCACCCGAGCGGACGGAGCCCGATGGCCAGCAGCAAGGACGCCGTGGTGCTGGAGGTCGACGGGCACGAGGTGCGGGTGAGCAACCCGGAGAAGCCCTACTTCGCCGACAAGGGCATCCGCAAGATCGACGTCGTCCGGTACTTCGTCTCGGTCGGTGACGGCGTCGTCTCCGCGCTGCGCGACCGGCCGACGACGCTGGAGCGCTGGCCCGGCGGCGTCTTCGAGGGCGCGCGGATCTCCACCCGGGCCGACAACACCGGCGACGCCTTCTACCAGAAGCGGGTGCCCAAGAACGCCCCCGAGTGGGTGCCGACCGCGCACATCACCTTCCCCAGCGGGCGGACCGCCGACGAGATCGCACCCGACTCGGTCGCCGTCGTCGCCTGGTGCGCCAACCTCGGCACGCTCACCTTCCACCCCTGGCCGGTGAGCAAGGGCGACGTCGAGTCCCCCGACCAGATCCGCATCGACCTGGACCCCCAACCGGGCACCGACTTCGGCGACGCCGTGTGGGTCGCCCCGCACGTGCGCGAGCTGCTGCACGAGTTCGGCTTGGAGGGCTGGCCGAAGACCTCCGGTGGCCGCGGCGTGCACGTCTACGTGCCGATCCAGCCGCGCTGGACCTTCCCCGAGGTGCGCCGCGCGGTGATCGCGTTCGGCCGCGAGCTGGAACGGCGCATCCCCGACCGCGTGACGATGAACTGGTGGAAGGAGGAGCGCGGCGAGAAGATCTTCATCGACTACAACCAGATGGCCCGGGACCGCACGATCGCGTCCGCGTACTCCATCCGGCCCAAGCCGCACGCGCCGGTCTCCGCCCCGGTCGACTGGGACGAGCTGCCCGACGTCTCCCCGTTCGACTTCGACGTGCTGACGATGCCGGCGCGGTTCGCCGCGGTCGGCGACAAGCACGCCGGGCTGGCCGACCACGCCTTCGACCTCACCCCGCTGGTCGAGCTGGCGGACAAGCAGGAGCGCGACCTCGGGCTGGGCGAGCTGCCCTATCCGCCGGACTACCCGAAGATGCCCGGCGAGCCGATGCGGGTGCAGCCCAGCCGCGCGAAGAAGGCCCCGACCACCTGACCTGCCGGGATGCCCGACGAGTCCGTCCGACGAGTCGCTGGCGGGACGGGTGGCTGGCACAGTGACCGCATGACGACGCCGGCAGATGCTCCCGAGGTCGACGTCCAGCCGCTGGGCGACTTCCTGGGCCAGCTGGCTGCCCGCCTGCCCGCCCCGGGCGCCGGCGCCACCGCGGCGATCGAGGCGGCGCTGTCGGCCTCGCTCGTCGCCATGGTCGGCCGTTTCACCACCGGGGACGAGTACGCCGAGCACCGCGACCTCGTCTCGGCGGTGATCGCCGAGGCCGACGCCGTCCGCGCCACCTGCCTGGCCGCGGCAGCGGCCGACGAGACCGCGTTCACCGCAGTCACCGCGGCCTACCGGCTGCCCAGGGACACCCCGGAGGAGCAGGAGTCCCGGCGTGAGGCCGTCCGCGCCGCCCAGCTCCAGGCGGCCCAGCCGCCGCGGGACGTCATCGAGGCGGCCGTCACCCTCCTCCCCCTGGCCGAGCGGCTGCTGCCCATCGCGAACCCCAACGTCGTCAGCGACGTCGCCGCCGCCACCGCCGCCGCCCGCGCGGCGGCCACCACGGCCCGGCTGGCGGTCGAGGTGAACCTCCGGGGCATCCCCGACGAGGCTGCCCGGGCCGACCTCGGCGCGTCCCTGGACCGCGTCGACGACCTGCTCCGCCGGGCCGACGCCGTCGAGGCGGCCGTCCGCGAGCGCATCGCCCGCTGATGTCCGCGGCGAGTGGGTGGGCGGCCGCCTCGGGCGGAGCACACCAGGACGAGGCGCGGGCCAAGGCCGCCTACCGGCGAGGCCTGCTGGCCCGCCGCGCGGCCCGCCCCGCCGAGGAGCGGGCCGCGGCCGCCGCCGCGATCACCGGTGCCCTGCTGCAGGGGCTGACGGGGTCCCGCACGATCGCCGCCTACGCCCCCGAACCGGTCGAGCCGGGGGCACCGCTGCTCCCGGCCGCTCTGGACCAGCTCGACGCCCGGGTGCTGCTGCCCGTCGTCCCCGCCGTCGGTCACGAGCTGCAGTGGGCGGTGCACACCGAGCAGCTCGTCGTGGGGCGGTTCGGGCTGTCCGAGCCGGTGGGCCCCCGGTTCGGTCCGGCCGAGCTCGCGGCCGCCGACGTCGTCGTCGTCCCCGCCCTCGCGGTGTCGCGGGCGGGGGTCCGGCTCGGCCGCGGTGGCGGGTACTACGACCGCGCGCTCCGGCACGCCCGGCCCGACGCGTTGCTGGTGGCCCTGGTGTTCGACGACGAACTGGTCGACCACCTGCCCGCCGAACCGCACGACCAGCCCGTCTCCGCCGTCGTCACCCCGTCGACCGGCTGGCTGCGGCTGCCGGCACCGGCCGGCACCCGGAGCGACCAGGCCCGCTGATCCACCGGTCCGCACGGCCTACCATCGAGGGCACCGGCGCACGTCCTCCCTGGCCGACGCATGCCCGGTGAGGAGGAGTGCAGCGTGAGTGAGCAGGCAGTGCTGGAGCAGGCAGTCCTCGAGCAGGCGAAGCGCCGGCGGACGTTCGCGGTGATCAGCCACCCGGACGCCGGGAAGTCGACGCTGACCGAGGCGCTGGCGCTGCACGCCCGGGTGATCGGGCAGGCCGGCGCGGTGCACGGCAAGGCCGGCCGGCGGGGCACGGTGTCGGACTGGATGGACATGGAGCGCGACCGCGGCATCTCCATCACCTCCGCGGCCCTGCAGTTCGAGTACGGCCCGGCCGGCGGGGAGAAGGCGGTCGTCAACCTGCTGGACACCCCCGGCCACGCCGACTTCTCCGAGGACACCTACCGGGTGCTCACCGCCGTCGACGCCGCGGTGATGCTCATCGACGCCGCCAAGGGCCTCGAGGCGCAGACGATGAAGCTGTTCGCCGTCTGCAAGCACCGCGGCATCCCGGTGATCACCGTGGTCAACAAGTGGGACCGCCCCGGCATGGACGCCCTCGCCCTGATGGACGAGATCGCCGACCGCACCGGCCTCACCCCCACCCCGCTGACCTGGCCGGTGGGGATCGCCGGGGACTTCCGCGGCGTGCTGGACCGCCGCGACGGCAGCTACCGGCACTTCACCCGCACCGCCGGCGGCGCCACCATCGCCCCCGAGCAGGTGTTCCCCGCCGACGAGGCGCTGGCCCGCGAGGGCGACGCCTGGGTGACCGCGGTCGAGGAGTCCGAGCTGCTGGCCGAGACCGGCCAGGTCCACGACCAGGAGCTGTTCCTGGCCCACGCCACCACCCCGGTGCTCTTCGCCTCCGCCGTCTCCAACTTCGGCGTCGGCCAGCTCCTCGACGTGCTGGTGACGATGGCACCGGCACCGGCCGACCGGCCAGACGCCGAGGGCAAGCCACACCCGGTCGACGCACCGTTCAGCGGCTTCGTCTTCAAGGTGCAGGCCGGCATGGACACCGGCCACCGCGACCGGCTGGCCTACATCCGGGTCTGCTCCGGGGTGTTCGAGCGCGGCATGGTGGTCACCAACGCGCGCACCGGCCGCCCGTTCGCCACCAAGTACGCCCAGCAGGTCCTCGGCCGCGAACGGGAGACGATCGAGACCGCCTACCCCGGCGACGTCGTCGGCCTGGTCAACGCCGCCGCCCTGGGCATCGGCGACACCCTCTACGCCGACCACCCGGTCAGCTACCCGCCGGTGACCACCTTCGCGCCGGAGCACTTCGCGGTGGTCCGGGCCGCCGACACCAGCAAGTACAAGCAGTTCCGCAAGGGCATCGACACCCTCGGCGGCGAGGGCGTGGTGCAGGTGCTGGTCTCCGAGCGCCGCGGTGACGGCGCCCCGGTGTTCGCGGTCGTCGGACCGATGCAGTTCGAGGTGGCCGCGCACCGGATGGAGCACGAGTTCGGCGCCCGCATCTCCCTGGAGCCGCTGCCCTACCAGATCGCCCGGATCACCGATGCCGCGTCCGCCCCCGAGCTGGCCAAGGCCCGCGACGTCGAGGTCATGCAGCGCGCCGACGGTGAGCTGCTGGCGCTGTTCACGAACAAGTGGGCACTGGGGGTGCTGGAGCGGAACAACCCGCACCTGACGCTGACCCCGATGGTCGCCGCGCAGCTGAGCTGACCGTCCGCCGCCCGGCAGCGAGCCGGCTGCCGGCGTTGGCGCCGACGATCGCGGGGATGCCCAGCCACGCGTCCCAGCTCAGCGCCTGACCCAGCCCGACCAGCGCGGCGAGCACCGGGTGGACGCTCGTGAACCGGCCGTAGGCGCTGGTCGGCAACCCGGCGCAGCGCGGCCACGTCGACCACGAGCGGCACCGCCGAGGCCAGCAGCCCGGCGGTGACCGCGCAGCCGAGCGCGACCGACGTCGGCGGGTGCTGCGCCAGGGCGACCACCCCGATCGGCACGAACACTGCGGCCTCACCCCTTCGGGTGGTCCCGGCGCCCGAGCGTGCCCCGCGGCCTCTCCCTCGGTACCCCAGCTGTCGTTGAGCTGGAGTCAGTTCCGACGACAGGAGTGCAGGGATGCGGGCCTCGTTCTTGGTGTACGGCGTGCTGTACGTCGTCATCGAGATCATCGGGCACCAGTTGGAGAGCGTCGGCTGGCCCGAGCTGAGCCCGCTGGACGTCGCGGCCGCGGTCACCGACGCGATGCTCGCCGTCGCCGTGCTCGTCGCCGTGCTGGTCGCCCTGGACGTGCTCGGACACCGCTGGCGCCGCTGGGTCCGCACCTACCGCGAGGAGCAGGCCCGGCTCGCCCAGGAGCTGTGGGCCGCCGAGCAGGAGCCCATCGAGGTGCAGTCGTGGCGGCCGGCACGCTGGGCGCTGCCCGCCGCCGGACCGGCCCTGCCCTGGTCGCCCGGCGACCGCCCGGAGGACGCGGCACCGCGGTCCCCGGTCAACGCCTACGCCCCCGCCAGCGGCACCGCGCGCGCCTTCCCCGAGGACGACGGCCGGCTGCTCTGACCACCGTGTCGGTGCAAGATCTGTCCCTGATCCCCCACGGAGGCGCTGGAGCCGCTAGGGTTCTGTCTGTCGGGAAGGCCCTGCGCACTGGCAGGACCCCGATGCACCACCGCAGCTAGGAGCGAGCAATGCCCGAAGGAACAGTGAAGTGGTTCAACGCCGAGAAGGGGTTCGGCTTCGCCACCCCTGACGGGGGCGGCCCGGACGTCTTCGTCCACTACTCGGCCATCCAGTCCAGCGGGTACCGCTCGCTCGACGAGGGTCAGCGCATCTCGTTCGACGTCGAGCAGGGCCAGAAGGGCCCGCAGGCGGCGAACGTCAACCCGCTCTGATCTCCTCAGAGCTGGGCTGATCGCGGCCCCAGGAAGACCTGCAGCGCCCCCACCCGGTACGCCGGGTGGGGGCGCTGTCTTCGTTCCGGCGTCCTCCACCCGAGGCCCCGCCCCGCCGTTGTGCACTCGTCGTCAGTCCGGCCATCCGAGACCGGCGACGAGTGCACAACGGACGGCGGCCCGGCGAGGCTCAGCGCACGGGGAGCTCAGCGGGCGCGCGGGACGTAGCCGCCGATGAGCGCCGACATCAGCAGGGCGCCGTCGTGCGGGCCCACCGCGGCCGCGGCGTCGGCGAAGGCACGCCAGCGGTCGCGCTCGACGTCGCTGAGCGCGTTCGCCGCCCGGACCTCCAGCTGCTCCAGCAGCCGCTCCCACTCCCCCTGCGGCGTCGGCCACAGACCGGCCAGCCGGCGCGCCTCCGCGGAGGCGGAGGTGAACCGGACGACGTCCCCGGCGTGGTTGGTCAGCGCCACGACGTAGCCGGCCGCGACGAGGGCGTTGGCCGCCGACACCACCTGCGGCTTCGGCAGCCCGCTGGCCGGGACCACCGCGCCGAGGTAGGGGGCGCTGCCGTGCGGCGGTTCGTCGAGCAGCCGCACGATCGCCCGCAGCACCGGCAGGTCGCGGGTGAACCACACGTCGGACAGGGGCTGCTGGGGATCGGGTGCGGTCACCGGACCAGTGTCCGCCGTCCCGGCCGGGCGCGGGGCACCCGGGTCATTCGGCGGGGTGGCCGGTGGCACGCCCGCCGTACCGTGGACCCATGACCACATCCGCCTCCCAGCCGACCACACCCGCCGCCCAGCCCCGGGTCGTCAAGAGCGACGAGGAGTGGCGCGCCCAGCTGTCGCCGGAGGAGTACGCCGTCCTGCGCCAGGCGGGCACCGAGCGGCCGGGGACCGGTGAGTACGTCGACACCACGACCGTCGGCACGTACTCCTGCCGGGCCTGTGGCGCCGAGCTGTTCACCTCGCAGACGAAGTTCGACTCGCACTGCGGCTGGCCGTCGTTCTACGCGCCGTCCGCCGCGGACAACGTCGTCCTCCGCCAGGACACCAGCTACGGCATGGTGCGCACCGAGGTGCTCTGCGGCAGCTGCCACAGCCACCTGGGCCACGTCTTCGAGGACACCCCGCAGACCCCCACCGGCGACCGCTACTGCATCAACTCGGTCAGCATCCGGCTGCACCCCGCCGAGGGCTGACCCCGCACCACGCGAACAGCACCCCCGCCCGGGAGCACGGGGCGGGGGTGCTGTCGCGTCGGAGCCGGGTCAGTCGCCGGCCCCGGTCAGCTCCGGCCGGCGGGCCAGGACGACGCCCAGGGCGGCGTACCCCAGGACCAGGTGCGCGGCCGCGACCGGGCCGGCCACGTCGGGCAGCGCGGCGCTGACCGGGATGACCACCGGCGCCCAGCTCTCCGCCCCGAGCGGCCAGAACCGCGCCGCCCCCCGCCACCGGCCGGCGATGGCGATCCGGATCCCGATGGCGAACATGCCGATCATCGACAGCGGCCAGCAGGAGTCCAGCAGCAGGAACCAGGTCGTCTCGCGCTGGGCCTCCGAGGTGACCATCCAGGTCACCGTGGACGCGATCGCCAGCACGAGCAGCACGTGCTCGGCGTGCAGCAGGCCGCGGGCCAGGCGACCGGTTCCGATGGCGCCGGTGCGCAGCTGGACGGTCACCAGGGCGACCAGGCCCAGCTGGAACGCCAGCGACGACAGGTCGTAGGTGACGCCCTGCCAGCCGTCGACCGGGGTGAGCCCGAAGGCCAGGATCCCCCCGGCCCAGGCCGCGGAGCCGGCAGCGACCCCCGCCCCGGCCCTTCGGACCATCCGTGCGGACGGCGTCGACGGCGGCGGCGTGGTCGTTCGGTCGAAGCCGGGCACGTCGGTGCGGGCGGGGGCGGGGTTGGTGCTCAGCGACATCGGGGGTCCTCTGTGGTCCGGGCGGTGCCCAGTGCACCGCGACGGGAGGAACCGTCGCGGGACGGCGTCCCGGGCGCCCAGAGCGCAGCGCCCCGTTCCCGGTCCCGTTCACCGTCCCGGATCCACCGGGACGCCTGCCTCTCCCCGCCGGGACGCCGGACCGGCGATGATCCGCGGGTGCACAGCCAGACCACCACGGACGCCGGTGCACGGGCGTCCGGCCGGGCCCCGGCACCGGCCTCCGCGGTGCCCACCGCCGAGCCGGACGCCGCGGCGGGGCACCGGCGCACCGAGCCGACGTGGGTGCACGTCGTCGCGTGGACGGTCCCGGCGATCTGCCTGCTGGCCATGGCCGGCGCGGTCGGGCTGGACCTCGTCACCCCGCCCGCGGCCCGGGCCGCGACGGAGAACGGGCTCGGCTGGCTGGTCGGGCTCCCGGGCGCGCTCCTGGCCGTTCCCGCCCACGTGCTGCTGCGCCGGGCACACCGGAACCCGCTGTCCTGGGTGCTCGCCGCCACCGCGCTGCTGTGGGCCGTCGACGGGTTGGCCGGCTCCTGGCTGACCTGGGCGCTCTGGCACGACCCGGTGCTGCCACTGGCCACGGCCGCCTTCTGGGTGGTCCAACGGCTGGGGGCGTCGCTGCTGCTGGGTCTGCCCCTGCTGCTGCTCCTCTACCCCGACGGGCAGCTCCCCCGCGGCGGGTGGCGGGTGGTGTCGGTGGTCAGCCTGGCGCTGACGTCGCTGCTGCCGCTGCTGCTGCTCGTGGTGCCCGCGGAGATCGCCGACGCCCGCGCGGGCACGTCGCTGCCGCCGGCGTACCACCGCATCGACGTCGACCCGACGAGCCTGCCCCTGCCGGCCGAGCTCGTGCTGCCCCTGCTGCACCTGGCCTTCCCGGCCGCGCTGCTGGGTGTCGTGGTGCCGCTGCTGGTGGTCCTGGGCCGGCACCGGCGGGCCCACGGCGAGCGACGCCGGCAGATGCGGTGGCTGGTGTGGGCCGGCGTCGTCGACCTGCTGGTGATGCTCGCGACGTTGCTGACGCCGGGCGACGCCGCCTCCCTGGGCCTGTCCCTGGCAGTGGGGCTCACCGGACTGGCCGTCACCGTGGGCATCGTCCGGCCGCGGGCGGTCGACATCGACCGGCTGCTCGGCGGGACGCTGGTGTACGGCGGGCTCGCGGTCGCCGTCGTCCTGCTGGACCTGGCCGTCGTCGCGACCACCGGGGCGCTGCTGGGCGACCGGCTGGAGCAGCGCGACGTGGCGCTGCTGGCGCTCCTGCTGGTGACCGCCGTCTACGTGCCCCTGCGGGCCCAGCTCTGGCGGGTCGTGCGCCGCTGGGTGCTGGGTGACCGGGAGGACCCCTACCGGGTGGTCTCCGGCCTCGCCGAGCAGCTGGAACGCTCCACCGACGCCGGTGAGCAACTGCTGACCGTCGCCCGGACGGTGGCGGAGGCCTTCCGCTCCCCCTACGTCGGTGTGGCGGTCGACCACGCCGAGGGCGACCAGTTGGTCGCCGAGCACGGCACCCGGCCGGCCGAGGTGCAGTCGCTGCCGATCTCCTTCCGTGGCCAGCAGGTGGGCCACCTCCTCCTCCCCCGCGCCGGCCTCCACGCCTCCCTGCTCGGGCGGGACGAACGACTGCTGGCCGACGTCGTCCGGCAGGCCGCGGCAGCTGCCCGGTCGAGCGCGCTCGCGGTCGAGCTGCAGGCCAGCCGGGAGCAGCTGGTGACCGCGCGGGAGGAGGAGCGCCGGCGCCTGCGACGGGACCTCCACGACGGTCTCGGCCCCAGCCTGGGGGCCGTCGTGCTCCGCATCGACACCGCCCGGAACCTGGCCGGGTCCCGGCCCGAGGAGGCCGACCGGGTGCTCCGGCAGGCGCGCGAGGAGGTGGCCGCCGCCCTCGCGGACGTGCGCCGGCTGGTGCACGACCTGCGCCCGCCCGCGCTGGACGACCTCGGCCTCGTCGGCGCGGTCCGGCAGCAGGCGGAGCGGCTCCTCGCCCCGCGCGTGGCCGTCACGGTGACCGCCGGCCGCGAGGTCGACCAGTTGCCCGCGGCGGTCGAGGTGGCCGCCTACCGGATCGCGTCGGAAGCGCTGGCGAACGTGGCCCGGCACGCCCACGCCGACCACTGCCGCGTCGAGCTCGACCGGGTCGACGGCGCGCTGGTGGTCAGCGTGACCGACGACGGGCGCGGGATCGGCCCCGACGCCCCGGCCGGGGTGGGGCTGGCGTCACTGCGCGAGCGGGCCGCGGAACTGGGCGGCTGGGGAACCGTCGGGTGCCCGGCGGAGGGTGGGACCCAGGTGCGGGCGGTCCTGCCCGTGGCGGGAAGGAGCGCTGGTGGCTGATCCGGTCGTCGACGAGGAGCCGCTGCGGGTGGTGGTCGCCGACGACCACCCGGTCTACCGGGAGGGGCTGGCCGCGCTGCTCTCGTCCGTGCCGGGCATCGCCGTGGTGGGCACGGCGGCCGACGGCGCGGAGGCGGTGACCCTGGCCCGCCAGGAGCAGCCGGACGTGGTGGTGATGGACGTGCAGATGCCCGGGCTGGACGGGATCGAGGCCACCCGGCGGGTCACCGCGGAGCAGCCGTCGGTCGGCGTCGTCGTGCTCACGATGAGCGAGGACGACGGCACCGTGTTCGCCGCCGTCCGGGCCGGCGCCCGCGGCTACCTGCTCAAGGGCGCCGACCAGGAGGAGGTGGTCCGGGCCATCACCACGGTGGCGGCGGGCGGCGCGGTGTTCGGTGCCGCCCTGGCCCGGCGGATCGCCGAGTTCTTCACCGCCGGCCCGGCCGGCCCGGCCACCGCCTTCCCGCAGCTGACCGCCCGGGAGCGCGAGGTGCTGGACCTGGTCGCCGCCGGCCGGTCGAACGCCCAGATCGCCGCCGCGCTGTACCTGTCGCCGAAGACGGTGCGCAACAACGTCTCCAACGTGCTCAGCAAGCTCCAGGTGGCCGACCGGGCCGAGGCGATCGTCCGCGCCCGCGACGCGGGCCTGGGGCGGTGAGCCGCAGGACCCGGACCAGCCACCGCCCGGGCCGGGGACGATCCGCCGCCCCGGCCGGGCACGGGAGGCGGCTGCGGCGCGATCCGCCAGGACCGCCGTGTCAGGGCAGGTCGGCGATGAGCTCCGCGACCGCCTTGCGGGTGCCGGTGTAGAAGGGCACCTCCTCCCGCACGTGCCGGCGGGCGGCGCTGGCCCGCAGGGCGCGCATCAGGTCGACGATCCGGTGGAGCTCGTCGGCCTCGAAGGCGAGGAGCCACTCGTAGTCGCCCAGGGCGAAGGAGGAGACGGTGTTGGCGCGGACGTCCGGGAACGGGCGGGCCTGCATGCCGTGCTCGTGCAGCATCTCCCGGCGCTCGTCCTCGGGCAGCAGGTACCACTCGTAGGAGCGCACGAACGGGTAGACGCAGATGAAGTGCCGCGGTTCCTCGTCGTTGAGGAACGCCGGCACGTGGCTGCGGTTGAACTCGGCCGGGCGGTGCATGCCCATCTGCGACCAGACCGGCTCCATCTGGCGGCCGAGCGCCGTGCGGCGGAACCGGGTGTAGGCCTCCTGCAGCGCCTCCGGGTCGCCGGCGTGCCACCAGATCATCAGGTCGGCGTCGGCGCGCAGCCCGGCGACGTCGTAGGTGCCGCGGACGACGACGTCCTTGCCGGCGAGCTCCTCGAACAGCCCGCTGACCTCGTCGGCCAGCGCAGTGCGCTGCTCGTCGGCCAGCGGTCGGACCAGCTTGAACACCGACCACATCGTGTACCGGGTCAGTGCGTTGATCTCCTCGGCACTGCGGGTGCCCGCCTGCTGCTCGTCCGCGCTCATGCGCCCATTGTCGCCCCGCCCGCAGCGGACCGGTCAGGGACCTTGGTCGATCATGATCGTGAAGCTCGACACGGGTGGTTTCTCCCGGCGGGCGGGAAGGGTAGCGACTGCTCGGATCTTGTACCGGCTGCACCGTCAGCCCGATTCGAGGAGGACAGATGGCCGTCATCAAGAGCCCGTTGCCCGAGGACGTGCAGAAGGTCACCGGCGAGGCGCTGCAGGGCGCCGTCGTCGACCTGATCGACCTGAGCCTGGTCGCCAAGCAGGTGCACTGGACGCTGGTGGGCCGCAACTTCCGCAGCATCCACCTGCAGCTGGACGACGTCGTCGCCACCGCCCGCGAGTACCAGGACACCGCGGCCGAGCGGGCCGCCGCGATCGGCGTGCTGCCCGACGGCCGCACCGAGGCGCTGCGCGCCACCGCGCTCCCCCAGCCGCCGGTGGCCTGGATCCACGCCGACGACGCCATCCGCTACTTCGTCGAGGTGTTCGAGGTCGTCGTCGCGCGGATGCGCGAGCGGATCGAGGCGACCGAGGACGACGAGGTGAGCCAGGACCTGATGATCGAGATCACCGGTGCGCTCGAGAAGCACTGGTGGATGTGGCAGGCCGAGGCCGCCCAGGACTGACCTGCACAACGGCTGGGGTCCGCGCGACCCCGCAGCGCCCCGGAGGCCGGTTCCCCACGTGGGGAGCCGGCCTCCGGCGGTTCAGGCGATGGCGGCGACCGCGCGGCGGGCGTCGCGGATGCAGGCCGGCACACCCACCCCCTCGTAGGCGGCACCGGCGACGGCGAGCCCGGGCACGGCGGCGACCGCCGACCGGATCGCGGCGACCCGGCCGGGGTGGCCGACCAGGTACTGCGGCAGCCCGTCGACCCAGCGCACCAGGTGCGTGTCGACCGGCTCGGGCCGGGCCAGCTCCAGCAGCTCGGCGACGTCGGCCACCACCGCGGCGGTCAGCTCGGCGTCGTCGCGCTGCAGGTCGGCGTCGTTCCCGAAGCGGCCCACCGAGGAGCGGACGCGGAGCACCCCGCCGTCGGAGAGGTGCGGCCACTTCGCGGAGGAGACGGTGACGCCCTTGACCAGCCGGCCGGTCAGCGGCGGCACCAGCAGCCCGGACCCGGCCGGCAGGTCCTGCGCCGGGAAGGCCATCGCCACCACGGCCATCGACGCGTAGGGGATGCCGCGCAGCGGCTCCACCGCGTCGGGCGCGACGTCGGCGAGCAGCGCGGCGGTCGGCCCGGCCGGGGTGGCCAGCACGACGGCGTCGGCGGCGAGCACCTCACCGCCGGCCAGCTCGATCTCGAAGCCCCCGGCACGGCGCCGCAGCCGATCGGCCCGCGTGCCGAGCCGGACGTCGGCGCCGCTGGCCGCGACCAGGGCGGCGGGGAGCGAGCCGATCCCGGGCGCCACGGTCACGAACACCGGGCCGTCGACGTCGCCGCGGCTGCGGGCACCGGCGTCCCGGGCGGCGGTGGCCGCGCCGAGCACGGAGGTGGACCCCCGGAGGTGGGCGGCCAGCCCGGGCATCGTGGCGTCCAGGGAGAGCTCGTCGGGCCGGCCGGCGTAGACCCCGCCGAGCAGCGGCTCGACCAGCCGGTCGACGACCTCGTCGCCGAGCCGTTCGCGCAGCAGCCGGCCGACCGCGACGTCGCCGTCGAGGTGCAGCGGCGGCAGGTCGGCCTCCGCGGCCACCCGGGCCACCCCGGCCGGGGTCAGCACGCCGGCCAGCCCCTCGGCGGAGGTGGGCACGCCCTGCACGGTGCCCGCGGGCAGGCCGAAGCGCCCCTCGGGCAGCACGATCGACGCCTGCGTGGTCCGCGGCTCGACGAGCTGGTCGCCCAGGCCGAGCGCCTCGACCAGCTCGACCGCCTCCGGCACCCGGGCGAGCATCGCCTCGGGGCCGGTGTCGTACCACTGCCCGGCCAGCTCGACCCGGTCCAGCTTGCCGCCGAGCCGCCGGTCGGCCTCGAGCACCACGATCTCGTCGTCCGCATGGGTCTGGCGCCACTCCCAGGCCGCGGCGAGGCCGGTGAGCCCGCCGCCGACGACGACCAGCCGGTGGCTGCTCATCTCGCGGAGAGCTCGTGCACCAGTTCGACCACCCGGGTCAGCGCATCGGGGTCGGTCTCGGGGAGCACACCGTGGCCCAGGTTGAAGACGTGGCCGCGGGCGGCACGCCCCTGGTCGACGACCCGGCGCACCTCGCGCTCCAGCGTCTCCCGGTCGGCCAGCAGCACCGCGGGGTCGAGGTTGCCCTGCAGCGAGTACCCCGGCCCCACCCGGCGGGCGGCCTCGTCCAGCGGCACCCGCCAGTCGACCCCGACGACGTCCGCGCCGGCGTCGCCGATCAGCGGCAGCAGCTCCCCGGTGCCCACGCCGAAGTGGACCTTGGGCACGTCCCGGTCACCCAGGCCGTCGAACACCGCGCGCGAGTGCGGCAGCACGCGGGTGCCGTAGTCGACGGCGGACAGCACCCCGGCCCAGGAGTCGAACAGCTGGACGGCGCTGGCGCCGTTGTCGACCTGCACCCGCAGGAAGGTCGCCGCGCTCACCGCGAGCCGCTCCAGCAGGCGCTGCCACGCGGCCGGCTCGGCGTACATGAAGGCCTTGGTGCGGGCGTGCTCCTTGGAGGGGCCGCCCTCGATCAGGTAGGTGGCCAGCGTGAACGGCGCACCGGCGAAGCCGATCAGTGGCGTGCTGCCGAGCTCGGCGACGAGCCGGCGGACAGCGGTGGCGAGGAACTCCAGGCGCTCGGGCTCGAGCGCCGGCAGCGCGTCGACGTCGGCGACGGTGCGGATCGGCTGCGCCACCACCGGCCCGATCCCGGGCTTGATCTCGATGTCCACCCCGGCCACGACCAGCGGCAGCACGATGTCGGAGAAGAGGATCGCCGCGTCGACCCCGTGCCGGCGCACCGGCTGCAGGGTGATCTCGGTGACCAGGTCGGGGTCCTGGCAGGCGGCCAGCATCGCGGTGCCCGCCCGCAGCGCCCGGTACTCGGGCAGCGAGCGGCCCGCCTGCCGCATGAACCACACCGGGGTGCGTGAGACCGGCAGCCCCCGTGCAGCGCGGACCAGATCGGAGTCGGCGGCCGGTGCCGCTGGGATGCCCACGGCTGCCGATCCTCCCAGACGCGGCGGCGACCGCTCCCCCGCCTCCGGGAGCCGGTGGTGAGGTCACGGGTGGGTCGCGCCGCGCGTCGGGGGCTCCCGGACCACCGTCCGGCACCTACCCTGCGGGCGTGGTTCAGCAGCGCACGCGCGCGGAGCAGGGGCGGCAGCCCGAGGAGGCCCCGGAGCGCCCGCCGGAGTTCGAGGCCGCGCTCGCTGCCCTGGCCACCGTCCGCCCCCGCCCGGAGGTGGAGCTGGAGCACATCCCGGCACCGCAACGGCTGGCGCCGTTCGCCGCCGCGATCGGCGCCCGGGTGGCCTCGCCCGGCGACCCCGACGACGACCTGGCCAGCGGCCGGTTCATCGTGCTGTTCGACCCCGAGGGCCACGAGGCCTGGGCGGGCACCACCCGCTGCGTCGGTTTCGTCTCGGCGCTCACCGACGAGCACCTGGTCGACGACGCGATGTTCTCCGACGTCGCCTGGAGCTGGCTGACCGACGCGCTGGCCGACTCCGGCGCCCGGCACCACTCGGTGGGCGGCACCGTCACCCGCACCGCCTCGACCCGGTTCGGCTCCATCGCCGCGCCGGAGCACTCCGTCGAGGTGGAGATCCGCGCCTCGTGGACGGCCGAGGACACCGACCTGGACCGCCACCTCGCCGCCTGGCTGGAGGTGCTGGGCGACGCCGCCGGACTGCCGCCGGTGGGCATCCACCTGCTGGGTGCGAACGGGCGGACCGGCGACGACCGCGCCTAGACTCTCCGGTGTACTCCACTCGGCGTAACGGTTGCGCCGCCGAGTGATCGGACACGCCGGACCGAGGACCGGCCTGGTCGCCAACTGCGTCCGGGCCACCTGCGGCCGGCCCACGGCGGGAGGGTCGATGGGGGCAGGTGCGGGATGGCCCGACGGCGCCCTCTTCGGTCCGCACGCCGGCGCGCTCGTCGTCGACCCCTCCCCCTTGCTCCGGGAGGCGCTGGTCGGACGGCTGCGGGCGCTCGGTGCCCGGGAGGTCGAGGAGGCCGCCTCACTCGAGGAGGCGCGGGTGCGGGCGCACGTCTCCGGCCCGCGGGCACTCTGCGTGCTGGAGGTCGACCTGCCCGAGACCGGGCCGGAGACCGCCGGCCGCGGCGGTGACCCGGGGCGGGGGCTGGAGCTGCTCCCCACCCTGCGCACCGAGGGCTGGCCGGTGACCGTGGTGCTCACCGCCGTCACCGACCCGGCGGTGGTGCGCACCGCCTTCCTGGCCGGCGTCCAGGGGTACGTGCTGAAGACCAGCCCGCTGGCCGTGCTCACCGACGGGCTGCGCACCGCGCTGTCCGGCGAGGTGTACGCCGACCCGGGGATCGCCAGCAGCCTGGCCCAGGGGCTCACCCAGAGCGGCGTCGAGGAGGCCGTCGGGGAGCTCTCCCCGCGCGAGCGGGACATCCTGCGGCTGGTGGCCGACGGGCACACGAACAAGGAGATCGGCGAGAAGGTGGACCTGTCCGCACTGACCGTGAAGAGCCACCTGGCGCGCATCGCGCGCAAGCTGGGCACCGGCGACCGGGCGCACATGGTGGCGCTCGGCATCCGTTCGGGGGTCATCAACTGAGCACCGACCCGGGCGCCCAGCTGCCCACCGAGTCCACCGCGCCCACCGACGCGACCGTGCCCACCGACGCAACCGTGGAGCCCGCCGTCGACGAGGGCCCGCCCGCGATCCCGCTGCTGGCCCCGCGCGACGGGCTGCCCCCGGTCGTCGAGACCTCGACGGCGCTGGTCGCCTACGCCGATGCGCTGGCCGCCGGCACCGGGCCGGTCGCCGTCGACGCCGAGCGGGCGTCGGGCTACCGCTACGGGCAGCGGGCCTACCTCGTGCAGCTGCGCCGCGAGGGCGCCGGCACCGGCCTGATCGACCCGGTGCCGCTGCCCGACCTCTCGGTGCTGCAGGCCGCGATCGCCGACGCCGAGTGGGTGCTGCACGCCGCCAACCAGGACCTCCCGTCGCTGGCGGAGATCGGGCTGGTCCCGGCCCGGCTGTTCGACACCGAGCTGGCCGCCCGGCTGGCCGGCCTGCCCCGCGTGGGGCTGGGCGCCGTGGTCGAGTCGCTGCTGGGCTTCCGGCTGGAGAAGGGTCACTCGGCGGCCGACTGGAGCACCCGCCCGCTGCCCGAGGACTGGCTGGTCTACGCCGCGCTGGACGTCGAGGTGCTGGTCGACCTGCGCGACGCGCTGGCCGCTCTGCTCGAGGAGCAGGGCAAGACCGAGTGGGCCCGGCAGGAGTTCGAGGCGATCCTCGCCGCCGGCCCGCCCGCGCCGAAGGCCGACCCCTGGCGGCGCACGTCGGGCATGCACGGCTTGCGCAGCCGGCGGCAGCTGGGGATGCTCCGGTCGCTGTGGCAGGCCCGCGACGACCTGGCCCGCCGCCGCGACGTCGCCCCCGGCCGGGTGCTGCCCGACGCGGCGATGGTCTCCGCGGTGCAGGCCGACCCGAAGAGCGAAGGTGCCCTGCTGGAGCTGCCGGTGTTCCGCGGCCGGGCCAACCGCAAGCTGGTGGGCACCTGGTTCGGGGCGCTGACCCGAGGGCGCGAGCTGCCGGAGGACGAGCTGCCGCTGCACAGCCGCCCCGGCGAGGGGCCGCCGCCGGTGAACCGCTGGGCCGACCGCGACCCCGCTGCCGCCGCCCGGCTCAAGGCCGCGCGGGCCGGGCTCGCGCAGGTCTCCGAGCAGTGGTCGGTGCCGGTGGAGAACATCCTCTCCCCCGACCTCGTCCGGCGGCTCATGTGGGCCCCGCCGTCTCCGGCCGACGCCGACTCGGTCGCCGCCGCGCTGCGCGCCGGTGGTGCCCGCGAGTGGCAGGTCGGGCTGACCCGGGACCTGCTCACCGAGGCCATCGCCCAGGGCTGAGTCCCCGGTCGAGCGGCCGGGCTCAGCCCCTCGCGGGGTCGGCCAGCCTGGTCCGCAGCTCGCGGACCAGGCGGCGGGGGTCGTCGGCGAAGAGCGCGACGGCCTCCGCCGGCACGGCCTGCCCGTCGAGGTCGACCGCCGCTCCGGGGCGCAGGGCCAGCCGGACGCTGGTCTCCTCCATGACGCTCAGGGCGACCAGCCCGGCGGCGACCTCCAGGGTCCGCTTCGCCCCGTCGGTGGCGACGACCCGGGCCTCGGTGACGTCGGCGAGCCGGACCCGGACCGTCCGCAGCTGCCCGAACCGCAGGGTCAGCACGTCGGTGCCCAGGGTGTGCGGGCTCTGCCGCAGCGACAGCGTGAACCCGATCAGCCAGACCATCCCCCACACCGCGAGTGCGAACACCACCCAGCGCACGGTGGGCCAGGGCAGCAGCAGGTGGACCACACCGATCTCCACCGGGGTGAGCCCGATGACCGTGCCGAGCATCACCCCGATCCGGGACGTGTAGGTGAACGCCTCCTCCCCCGGCCGAACCACGGTGTGCCGGCGGACCGCCCAGCCCAGCGCCCGGAGCACGCCCAGCTCGGAGCGGACCAGCCGGTACACCGGCCGCGGCAGCGCCGCATCGGCTCCGGCCAGCACCGCCGTCCCCCGGCCGGCCCCGGTCACCCGGGTCCGGCGGTAGGCCCCCCGGAACAGCGCCAGCTCGGCGAGGAACACCCCGGCGACGAGCACCTCGAGGACGACGGCGACGACGACCGCGGTCCGGACGGGCAGCACGCCGGCGACCACGAGCCCGGCCTCGACCAGCGGGACGCCCACGGCCAGCCAGGGCACCACGCGCCGCAGCACCTGCCTGGAACCCATCGCCACCCCCGCGCCGGTGCCGACACCGTAGCGGCCGGATCCGTCCCGTGGGGCGACTCGGGAGTGGGGGCGTCCCACGACGGAGGGGCGGCCACCGGGATGCCCGGTGACCGCCCCTCGTGTGCCGTGGAGGGGTGGAGGGCTAACTTCGCCCGGCGGCCGCGCGGCGGCGGGCCAGGGCGTCCACGGAGGCGGCGAGCAGGAGCACGCCGCCGGTGATGATGTAGTTCAGGTACGCCGACACCTGCAGCAGCCCGAGGCCGTTGTCGATGATCGCGATCACCAGACCACCGAGCACCGCGTCGCGGACCCGACCCCGGCCACCGAAGAGGCTGGTGCCACCGATGACCGCCGCACCCACCGCGTACAGCAGGGTGTTGCCGGCACCGGAGCCGGGCGTCACCGAGCTCAGCCGGGCCGCCGCCACCAGGCCGCTCACCGCGGCCATCGACGAGGACAGCACGAACACCATGACCCGGATCCGGACGACGTTGATGCCGGCCCGGCGCGCGGCCTCCTTGTTGCCACCGACCGCGTACACGTGCCGGCCGAAGGTCGTCCGGCCCAGCAGGAAGGTCAGCGCCAGGAGCAGGACCACGACGACCGGGATGGCGTACGGGATGCCCTTGAGGTCCACCGCGGCCGACAGCGCACGGTCTGCGTTGAGGATCCAGGTGAGCACCACGACGATCACCGCGATCAGCGCGATCCGGCCCAGCACGATGCCCAGCGGCTGGCTGGCCAGCCCCTTGCTGCGCTGCGCCCGCCAGCGGTTCAGCGTGAGCGCGGCGTAGAGCACGGTCACCGCGGCGGCCAGCAGCCAGCCGATCCCGACCGGGATGTAGCTGTTGGTCAGGGCCCGGATGACGTCGTCCCGGATCGGCACCGTGCCGCCCTGACCGATGATGCGCAGGGTGACGCCCTGGAAGGCGAGGAACAGCGCCAGGGTGACGACGAACGACGGGATGCCGATCATCGCCACCAGGGTGCCGGTGAACATGCCGATCACCGCACCGGTGACCAGCGCCGCCAGCACCGCGACGTACCAGGGCACCCCCACCTCGGCGAGCAGCTGGGCCAGCACGGCGGCCGCCACCCCGCTGACCACACCGGCGGACAGGTCGATGTCGCCCAGCAGGAGGACCCAGACCAGGCCCATCGCCAGCAGGGTGATCGGTGCGGCCTGGACCAGCAGGTTGGTGATGTTCAGCGGCGTCAGGAACGTCTCGGGCCGCAGGGCGAAGAACAGCAGGGTGAGCACGACGATGCCCAGCACCGCCGGCAGCGCGCCGAGGTCGCCGCCGCGGACGCGGTCGACGTACCCGCGGACGACGCCACCCACGGTGTCCTGCGTGCGGTCGCCGTCGAACCCGGACGGCGCCGACGCGCCGGGCTCGACGTCGCTGGTGGGAACGGTGGTGTCGCTCGCCATGTCAGGCCCCCTCGAAGACGGACTGGTCCAGGCCCAGGTCGCCGGACCGGCCGGAGGTGATGAGCTCGATGACCTGCGTCCGGTCGACCCGGTCGAGCGGGACGTCGGCCGCCATCCGGCCCAGGTAGAGCGCGGCGACGCGGTCGCTCACCTCGAAGACGTCGACCATGTTGTGGGTGATGAACAGGACGGCGTGACCGGTGTCGGCGAGCCGCCGGACCAGGTCCAGCACCTGCCGGGTCTGCGCGACACCGAGCGCGGCGGTCGGCTCGTCGAGGATGACGACCTTCGACTCCCACAGCACCGCCTTGGCGATCGCCACGGTCTGCCGCTGGCCGCCGGAGAGGCTGGAGACGAGCTGGCGGACCGACTTCAGGGTGCGCACCGACAGCGTGGTGAGCGTGTCCTTGGCGGCCTGCTCCATCGACGCCTCGTCCAGCACGATCCCCTTCTTCCGCTCGCGGCCGAGGAACATGTTCTGCACGACGTCGAGGTTGTCGGCGAGCGCGAGGTCCTGGTAGACGACCTCGATGCCCAGGTGCGCGGCGTCCCGCGGGCCGGCGATCTGCACCTGCTCGCCGTCGAACCAGAACTCCCCGCTGTCGATCGGGTGGATGCCGGCGATGGACTTGATCAACGTGCTCTTGCCGGCGCCGTTGTCACCGACCAGCGCGGTGACCTGACCGGGGAACACCTTCAGGTCGACCCCGTGGAGGACCTGGTTGGCGCCGAAGCTCTTGGTCACCCCGCGCAGTTCGAGGATCGGGGAGCCGTCCTCGGACGTCGGAACGGACATGCGTGGTCCTCCCTGGGAACACGGCTGCGGGGCGCCCCCCGCGAACGGAGGGCGCCCCGGGACGGATGGGGTTACTGGATGCCGAGCTCGGCGCAGGCGGCGGCGTACTCGCCGGAGCACAGGTCCTCAGGGCTGACCTGGCCGTCCTCCACCACCCGGCTGACGTTGTCCCGGGTGATCGAGACCGGGTCCAGCAGCACCGACGGCACCGTGCGGTCACCCTCGGTGTCCTCGGACTCCCCGTTGATGATCTCCGGGTCCTCCTCGCCGTTGATCAGCGCGATCGCCAGCTCGGCGAGCGCGTTGGCCTCCTCGGCGGCCGGCTTGTAGACGGTCATGCACTGCCGGTTGGCCAGGATGTTCTGCAGCCCCTCCAGCGAGGCGTCCTGCCCGGTCACCGGCACCTGGCCGGCCTGGTTGTTCCGCGCCAGCACCTGGATGGCGGCGTTGGCCAGGGTGTCGTTGGCGGCCAGCACGCCCTGGATGTCGCCGCCCTGCTGGGTGTAGATCTGCTCGAAGATCGTCAGCGCCTGCTCCGGCTCCCAGCCGGGGACGGGCTGCTCGGCCACCTGGGTGTACTGGCTCATCGGGTCGAGCACCTCGTGCGCCCCGTTGGCGAACAGCGTGGCGTTGCTGTCGTCGGGCGAGCCGTTGAGGAAGGCGATGTTCGCCGGCTCCGGACCGAGGCAGTCGGCCAGCCCCTGCCCCTGCAGCCGGCCGACCTCGGTGTTGTCGAAGGAGACGTAGTACTCCGCCGAGCCACCGAGGGTGAGGCGGTCGTAGTCGATCGTCGCCACGCCCTGCTGGGCCGCCTGGTCCTGGATCTGCGCACCGGAGGCGTTGTCCAGGTTGACGATCGCCAGCACGGTCACCCCGGAGGTGATCATCTGGTTGGCGATCGTCTGCATGCGCTGGGCGTCACCCTGCGCGTTCTGGATGTCGGCCTCGATGCCGGCCTCCTCGAACGCCGCCTGCAGCAGCGGTCGGTCGAAGGACTCCCAGCGGGGCGAGGACTCCGTGTCGGGGAGGATGACGCCGACCCTGCCCTCGGCCTGACCGCCGCCGTTGTCACCGCCGCCACCACCGGTGCCGCCGCCGTCGTCGCCGCCACCGCACGCGGCGAGGGGGAACACGAGGGCCGCTGCCAGAGCAGTCATCAGGGTGCGCCGTCGCGCCATGAAGGTTCCTGCCTTTTCGTCGAGGTTCCGGAAAGTGCCGTGGGGGATCGTGCGCTCCCTCACATGTGGTGGCAAGCACACCGTGGGACCGTTGCCGGACCGTGATCCAGAACTCCGGCGACCCGATCACCCCGACGGGGGTGGCACTCGCGCTGCTGGTTACCAGTGGGTAACTTCGGCGGCGGCCGGTTCGCCACCCGATCCGGCGTCCGGACTCGACGCGGAGGTCCTGTGTCCACCCCCCAGCAACGGTCACGCTCCCTGCGGGAGGTCGTCTTCGTCGACGGCGTGCGCACGCCCTTCGGCAAGGCCGGCCCGACGGGCATCTACGCCGAGACGCGGGCCGACGACCTGGTCGTGCGCTGCATCCGTGAGCTGATGCGCCGCAACCCGGCCCTGCCCGCCGAGCGGGTCGACGAGGTGGCGATCGCCGCCACCACCCAGATCGGCGACCAGGGGCTGACCATCGGGCGCACCGCCGCCCTGCTGGCCGGGCTGCCGACGAGCGTCCCCGGCTACGCGATCGACCGGATGTGCGCCGGCGCGATGACCGCCGTGACCACCACGGCATCGGGCATCGCCTTCGGCGCCTACGACGTCGCCATCGCCGGCGGCGTCGAGCACATGGGCCACCACCCGATGGGCGAGGGCGTCGACCCGAACCCGCGCTTCGTCAGCGAGCAGATCGTCGACGGGTCCGCGCTGGTGATGGGCGCGACCGCGGAGAACCTGCACGACCGCTTCCCGCACCTGACCAGGGAGCGGGCCGACGCCTTCGCCGTCGCCAGCCAGCAGAAGCACGCCGCGGCCGTGGCCGCGGGCCGGATCGGCCCCGACCTGGTGCCCGTGGCGACCCGGTCGGCCGAGGCCGGCTGGGGGCTGGCCACGGTCGACGAGCCGCCGCGACCGGGCACCACGGTCGAGGCCCTGGCCGAGCTGAGGACGCCGTTCCGCCCGCACGGTCACGTCACCGCCGGCAACGCCGCCGGGCTGAACGACGGCGCCACCGGGTGCCTGCTCGCCGCCGAGGACGTCGCCTCCGAGCTGGGCCTGCAGGTGGGCATGCGGCTGGTCGGGTACGCCTTCGCCGGGGTCGAGCCCGAGGTGATGGGCGTCGGCCCGGTCCCCGCCACGGAGAAGGCGCTCGCCCGCGCCGGGCTGACCATCGACGACATCGGCCTCTTCGAGCTCAACGAGGCCTTCGCCGTGCAGGTGCTGGCGTTCCTCGACCACTTCGGCATCGCCGACGACGACGAGCGGGTCAACCCCTGGGGCGGGGCGATCGCGGTGGGCCACCCGCTGGCCTCCTCCGGGGTGCGGCTGATGACCCAGCTGTCCCGGCAGTTCGCCGAGCGGCCCGACGTCCGCTACGGCCTCACCGCCATGTGCATCGGCATCGGCATGGGCGGCAGCGTCATCTGGGAGAACCCGAACTGGTCCGGGGCGGACACCGAGGGAGCACAGGCGTGAGCGAGCAGTTCGCCGACGAGGTCGTCACCCGGGCGCTGGTCCGGTACCTGCGGGTACCGGGGCTGACCGGCGAGGTCGCGCTGATCACCCTGGACAACGGGCACGACCACACCCGCCCGTCGACGTTCGGCCCCGGCGGGCTGGCCTCGCTGGACGCCGCGCTGGACGAGATCGCCGCGCACTCCCCCGCCCCGGCGGCGATCGCCGTCACCGGCAAGCCGTTCGTCTTCGCCGTCGGCGCGGACCTCTCCGGCGTTCCGGGGATCACCTCCGCCGGGCAGGCCCGGGAGATCGCCGAGACCGGTCACCGGGTGTTCCGCCGGCTGAAGGACTCGGCGATCCCGACGTTCGCCTTCGTCAACGGCGCGGCGCTCGGCGGCGGGCTGGAGCTGGCGCTGCACTGCGCCCACCGCACGATCGCCTCGACCGCCGTCGTCGCCTTCCCCGAGGTCTTCCTCGGGCTGGTGCCCGGTTGGGGCGGCACCCAGCTGCTGCCCCAGCTGACCGGCATCGACGCCGCGGTCACGGTGATCGTGGAGAACGCGCTGGCGCAGAACAAGGTCACGCCGGGGCCGGAGGCGGCGAAGCTCGGCATCGCCGACGCGGTGTTCGAGCCGGCCGACTTCCTGGAGCGCTCGCTGGAGTGGGCGGCCGGCGTGGTCAGGGGGGACGTCGAGGTGCGCCGTTCCGAGGTCGACCGGTCGGCCTGGGACGGCGCCATCGCCCGGGCCCGGCAGATCGTCGCCGCCCGCACCCGCGACGCCTCCCCCGGCGCGCTGCGCGCGATCGAGCTGCTCGACCTGGCCCGGGCCGGTGATGCCGGCTTCACCGCCGGCACCGCGGCCGAGGACGACGCGCTGACCGACCTGCTGATGAGCGACGAGCTGCGCGCCGGCCTCTACTCCTTCGACCTGGTCAACCGGCGGGCCAAGCGGCCGGCGGGGGCACCGGACAAGGCGCTGGCCCGGAAGGTCACCAAGGTCGGCGTCGTGGGCGCGGGGCTGATGGCCTCACAGCTGGCGCTGCTGTTCGTCCGCCGGCTGGAGGTGCCGGTCGTGCTGACCGACGTCGACCAGGCGCGGGTCGACAAGGGCGTCGGCTACGTGCACGGCGAGCTGCAGAAGCTGGCCGAGCGCGGCCGGCTCTCCCCCGACGCGCTCAACCGGCTCACCGGCCTGGTCACCGGGGCGCTGGACAAGGCCGCCTTCGCCGACGCCGACCTGGTGATCGAGGCGGTCTTCGAGGAGCTGTCGGTCAAGCAGCAGGTCTTCGCCGAGGTCGAGGCCGTGGTGGCGCCCGAGTGCGTACTGGCCACCAACACCTCGGCGCTGTCGGTGACCGAGATGGCGGCGCAGCTGCAGCACCCCGAGCGCGTGGTGGGGCTGCACTTCTTCAACCCGGTCGCCGTGCTGCCGCTGCTGGAGGTGGTGCGCGCCGAGCGCACCGACGACGCGACGCTGGCCACCGCGTTCGCCGTCGGCAAGCAGCTCAGGAAGTCCTGCGTGCTGGTCGCGGACGCCCCGGCGTTCGTGGTCAACCGGCTGCTGACCCGCTTCCTCGGCGAGGTCATCGCTGCGGTCGACGCCGGCACGCCGGTCGACGTGGCGGAGAGGGCGCTGGAGCCGCTGGGCCTGCCGATGACCCCGTTCGAGCTGCTGTCGCTGGTCGGCCCGCCGGTGGCGCTGCACGTGGCCGAGCGGATGCACGAGGCGTTCCCGGACCGGTTCGGGGTGGGTGCGGGGCTGCGGCGGATGGTCGAGCTGGGCAAGACCTCGGTCTTCTCCGTGCCCGGCGTGGTCGACCCGGAGCTGGGCGGGATCGACGCCGGCGACTCCCCGCTCACCGCCGGGCAGCTCCGTGACCGGGCCGAGCGGGCGCTGGCCGAGGAGATCCGGCTGATGCTCGACGAGGGCGTCGTCCAGGCGGTGCAGGACATCGACCTGTGCATGATCCTCGGCGCCGGCTGGCCCTTCTGGCTGGGCGGCATCTCCGCGCACCTGGACCGCGCCGGCGTCTCGGAGGCGGTCACCGGCCGGCGATTCCTCCCCCGCGGCGTCGCCTCCCTCCCCGCCTGATCCCCGCCCCGGGATCAGGTGACCTGATCGTGGGGGGGGGGGGGGGGGGGCCCCCCCCGCCGGCCCCCCGCCCCCCCGGGGCCGCCGGGGCGCCCGGGCGTGCGGGGCGCGGGGGGCGGTGCGCGGC
>NZ_JBJHAH010000029.1:0-52620 GCF_054050915.1 Modestobacter sp. SYSU DS0875
GCGTGCTCCTGGCTCAGTCCCCACCGTGAGCCAGGAGCACGCACGCTGAGCCAGGACGGCGGTTGTCCACAGCCGGACGGCTGGCGGTCCACGGAGACGTCCCGGCGTTGCCACGCTCACCTGCATGCACCCGGTCCTCCGTGACGCCGCCGGCCGCCAGTGGGGCGCGTTCACCGCCGCCGACGTCCGTCGCGCCGGCCTCGATCCGAGCGACGTCCAGTCCGCGCTGCGCAGAGGGGAGTGGGACCGGATCCGCCGCGGGGTGTACGTCGAGCGGGCGGTCCTCCAGGACGCCGCCCGGTGGGGTGACGCGGCGCGGCACCGGCTCGACTGCGCCGCCGTCCTGCTGTGCCTGGGCGGCCGGCCGGCGGTGAGCCACGCCTCGGCCGCGCGCCTCGCGTCGCTGGTGGTCCCGGCCGGCCTGCCGTCCCTTGTGCAGCTCACCGACGAGGAGCAGTGGCGTCGCGGGCGGGGCTACACGGTCATGCGCGCCCGGTTGCCGGCCCACCACCTCCGCGCGGACGGACCGTTCCGGCTGACCGGGCCGGCCCGGACGCTGGTGGACTGCGGCCGCGAATGGGCTCTGGAGGACGCCGTCGTGGCGATGGACGCCGCCCTGCACTCCGGCGTCGTCACCGCGGCCGAGCTGCGGGCGGCGGTGCTGGACGCCACCCACTGGTACGGCATCGGCGGGGCCGCGCGCGCCGCGGGGCTCGCTGACGGCCGCGCGGAGTCGCCGTTGGAGACGCGTGGCCGGCTGGCGCTGCTGGGCAGCGGTCTCCCCGCGCCCGAGCTGCAGGTCGAGCTGCACGGGCCGCAGGGCTTCGTGGCCCGGGTCGACGCCTGGTACGACGACGCCGCGGTGGCGATCGAGTTCGACGGCCGGGTGAAGTACGAGGACCCACGGGGTGGTCGGACGCCGGCGCAGGTGCTCTGGGAGGAGAAGCGCCGGGAGGACGCCGCACGCGACCTCGGCGCGCGCTTCGTGCGGGTCGCACAGGCGGACCTCGGCGCCGGCTGGCCACCCGTGGCGGAGCGGGTTCGGCTGCTGCTGGCGACCCGGCTGCCCGGCCCCCGGCGGTTCCGGGCGTGCGGGCACCGGTCGAACGTCGCGCACCGGCCTGACGCGCTGCGGCTGTCGTCCGGGCTCACCGCACGTGCTCCTGGCTCAGGTCCGGGGGTGAGCCAGGAACACGCACGATCAGGTCACCTGATCCCGGGGGCGGATCGGCACCCCCCGGGAACACTGGGGCGGGGCCTGCCGTTACGGTGGGCAGGAAAGTTGAGCGGACCGCGCGCAAGGCGCTCCCGGCGGAGCCGGTGACCCGGCGTCGCCGGTCCCTCGGCTCTCTCCCGGACCTGCACCACCCCCCAGTACAGAGGAGACGCCCCCATGGCACGAGCGGTCGGTATCGACCTGGGCACCACCAACTCCGTCGTCGCGGTCCTCGAGGGCGGTGAGCCCACCGTCATCGCGAACTCAGAGGGCTCCCGGACGACGCCGTCGGTCGTCGCGTTCGCCAAGAACGGCGAGGTCCTGGTCGGTCAGTCGGCGAAGAACCAGGCGGTCACCAACGTCGACCGCACGATCCGCAGCGTCAAGCGCGAGATCGGCACGACCTGGAAGACCGGCGACATCGACGGCAAGCAGTACACCCCGCAGGAGATCAGCGCGCGGGTGCTGCAGAAGCTGAAGCGGGACGCCGAGACCTACCTGGGCGAGCCGGTCACCGAGGCGGTCATCACCGTCCCGGCGTACTTCGAGGACGCCCAGCGCCAGGCCACCAAGGAGGCCGGTGAGATCGCCGGCCTGAACGTGCTCCGCATCGTCAACGAGCCGACTGCGGCCGCGCTGGCCTACGGCCTGGACAAGGGCGAGACCGAGCAGACCATCCTCGTCTTCGACCTCGGTGGTGGCACCTTCGACGTCTCGCTGCTGGAGATCGGCGACGGCGTCATCGAGGTCAAGTCCACCGCCGGTGACAACAAGCTCGGTGGCGACGACTGGGACGAGCGGATCGTCAAGCACCTGGTGCAGACGTTCAACGCCCAGTCCGGCATCGACCTGGCCAAGGACAAGCTGGCCATGCAGCGGCTCCGCGAGGCGGCCGAGAAGGCCAAGATCGAGCTGTCCGGCGCGCAGTCGACGAACGTCAACCTGCCCTACATCACCGCCGGCGCCGAGGGTCCGCTGCACCTGGACGTGACGATCACCCGGGCGGAGTTCCAGCGGCTGACCCAGGACCTGCTGGACCGGACCAAGGCCCCGTTCAACCAGGCCATCCGGGACGCCGGGGTCTCCGTCGCCGACATCGACCACGTCGTCCTCGTCGGTGGCTCGACCCGCATGCCGGCCGTCACCGAGCTCGTCCGTGAGCTGACCGGCGGCAAGGAGCCCAACAAGGGCGTCAACCCCGACGAGGTCGTCGCCGTCGGCGCCGCCCTGCAGGCCGGTGTGCTCCGTGGTGAGGTCAAGGACGTCCTGCTGCTCGACGTCACCCCGCTGTCCCTGGGCATCGAGACCAAGGGCGGCATCATGACCAAGCTCATCGAGCGCAACACCACGATCCCGACCAAGCGCAGCGAGATCTTCACGACGGCCGACGACAACCAGCCGTCCGTGCAGATCCAGGTCTTCCAGGGCGAGCGCGAGATGGCCGCCTACAACAAGAAGCTCGGCATGTTCGAGCTGACCGGTCTGCCGCCGGCGCCCCGCGGCGTCCCGCAGATCGAGGTGGCCTTCGACATCGACGCGAACGGCATCGTGCACGTGTCCGCCAAGGACCTCGGCACGGGCAAGGAGCAGTCGATGACGATCACCGGCGGGTCGGCCCTGCCCAAGGACGACATCGAGCGCATGATGCGCGACGCCGAGGCCCACGCCGAGGAGGACAAGCGCCGCCGCGACGAGGCCGAGACCCGCAACCTCGCCGAGTCGCTGCAGTACCAGACCGAGAAGTTCCTGGCCGAGAACGGCGACAAGATCCCGGCCGACAAGAAGGACGAGCTGGGTGAGGCCCTGAGCGAGCTCCGCTCCGCCCTCGGTGGCTCGGACGTCGCCGCGATCAAGACCGCCCAGGAGAAGGTCGCCCGGGTCTCCCAGGAGGTCGGTGGCGCGCTCTACGCCCAGGCGCAGGCCGACGGTGCCGGGGCCGGTGCCGCCGGTGCCGCCGGTGACGGCTTCGCCGGGGCGACCGGTGAGCCGGGTGCCGACGGTTCGACCGGGTCCACCGCCTCGGCCAGCGACGACGACGTCGTCGACGCCGAGATCGTGGACGAGGACACCGACAAGCGGTGACGACCCCGGCTGCGTGCCGGCCCGCCGGCCCGGGGAACCGGGCCGGCGGGCTCGGGAGGGAGCCATGAGCCAGCAGGACGAGCAGGCGCCGCGGGTCGTCATCCGCGATCGGCGGCGCATCGACCCGACCAGCGGCGCGGTCCGCGAGCCGGCCGGCGAGCAGCCGGCCGGCTCCGCGGCCGCGCAGGGAGAGCAGATGAGCGAGCAGAACGAGGGGGCGGCCCCGGTCGCCGAGCAGACCGACGTCCCGGCCGGTGACGTGGGCGGGGAGCAGGGCGGGGACACCGCCCGCCAGCTGGCCGAGCGGACCGAGGACCTGCAGCGGGTGACCGCGGAGTACGCCAACTACCGGCGTCGCGTGGACCGGGACCGGGTGCTGGTGATCGACCAGGCAGCCGAGAAGTTCGCCGGGCAGCTGTTCCCGATCGTCGACGACATCGAGCGGGCGCGGGACCACGGCGACCTGACCGGCGCGTTCAAGGTCGTCGCCGACCGGGTGCTCGGGCTGCTCGACGGCCTGGGTGTGGAGTCCTTCGGCAAGCCCGGTGACCCGTTCGACCCGGCGCTGCACGAAGCGGTGCTGCACGACACCTCCCCGGACGTCAGCGAGCCGACCGCCACCACGGTGCTGCGTCCGGGCTTCCGCCGTGGTGACCGGGTGCTGCGCACGGCGATGGTCGGCGTGACCGAGCCGGAGTCCCCGGCACCGGTGGCGGAGGCCCCGGCGCCGGAGACCGAGGTGGCGGCCGAGGCCGACCAGCCGGACACCGACCCGGCCGACCGCTGAGCGCACACCCACTGCCGGCCCGGCGCCCACGACCCGGGCGCCGGACCGGCCCGACCGCAGGAGAGCAGAGAGGAGGCGCCCGATGAGCAGCACCCGGGACTTCATCGAGAAGGACTACTACGCGGCCCTGGGCGTCCCCAAGGACGCCGACGCGGCGGCGATCAAGAAGGCGTACCGCCAGCTGGCCCGGGAGCTGCACCCGGACAAGAACCCGGGCAACACCCAGGCCGAGATCCGCTTCAAGGAGGTCTCCGAGGCCTACGACGTGCTGTCGGACCCCAAGCGGCGGGCCGAGTACGACGAGGCCCGGCGGCTGTTCGGCTCCGGCGGCTTCCGCCCCGGGAGCGGCGGCGGCCCGGGCTTCCCCGGGGGGTTCCCGGGCGGTGCGGGTGGCGCGGGTGGCGCTGGGCAGCCGTTCGACCTCGGTGACCTGTTCGGGAGCGCGGGTGGGCCCGGTCCGGGTGGCCGCGCCGGTGGGTTGGGTGACCTCTTCGGTGGTCTGTTCACCGGCGGCGCTCCCGGTGGCGGCACCCGGAGCCGACAGCAGGCGGCCTCGGGTCCGGCCCGCGGTCAGGACGTCGAGACGGAGGCGACCCTCGCCTTCGACGAGGCCGTCCTCGGGGTCACCGTGCCCCTGCGGATGCAGAGCCCGGGCACCTGCCCGACCTGCAGCGGCAGCGGCGCGAAGCCCGGCACGAGTCCGCACACCTGCCCGGTCTGCAACGGCGCCGGGGTCACCAGCCGCAGCCAGGGCGCGTTCGCCTTCTCCGAGCCCTGCCGTGAGTGCCGGGGCACCGGCTCGGTGGTCGACGACCCGTGCCCGACCTGCTCCGGCAGTGGGGTCACCAACCAGACCCGGACGATCACCGTCCGGATCCCCGCCGGGGTCAAGGACGGGCAGCGCATCCGACTGGCGGGCAAGGGTGCGCCCGGACGCCGCGGCGGCCCGGCCGGCGACCTGTTCGTCGTCGTCCACGTCAGCGGGCACGACCTGTTCGGCCGCACCGGTCAGGACCTCACGCTCACCGTGCCGGTCTCCTTCGCCGAGGCCGCCCTCGGCACGACCCTCACCGTGCCGACGCTGGACGGTTCGGTGTCGCTGAAGGTGCCCGCCGGTACGGCCAGTGGCCGTACCTTCCGGGTCCGTGGTCGCGGCGTGCCCGGCAAGGGCTCCGCCGGCGACCTGCTGGTGACCGTCGAGGTGGCGGTGCCGCAGCGGCTGACGCCCGGCGCCCGTGAGGCGATCGAGAAGCTCGCCGCCGAGCTGCCCGACGACCCCCGGCCGGAGGTCACCGCCGCCCTGCGCCGCGGAGCCCCCCGGTGAGCGGGCCCGCCTTCGCCGAGGACGCCCCGGTGTTCGTCATCTCGGTGGCCGCCGAGCTGGCCGGCATGCACGCCCAGACGCTGCGCCAGTACGACCGGCTCGGCCTGGTCAGCCCGGGACGCACCGCGGGCGGGGGGCGCCGGTACAGCCCGCGGGACGTCGCGCTGCTGCGCGAGGTGCAGCGGCTCAGCCAGGAGGACGGCGTCAACCTGGCCGGGATCAAGCGGATCATCGAGCTGGAGTCGCAGGTCGAGGCGCTGCAGACCCGGGTCGGGGAGCTCCTGGAGGAGCTCCAGGTCGCCGAGTCCCGGCGGATCGCCGCGGAGTCCGCGGTCGCCGCCACCTACCGGCGGGACCTGGTGCCGCGCACCACCGGCTCGGCGCTGGTCATCTGGCGGCCCGGCCAGGGCTGAGCGCACGGCCGGGTGACGTCCCGGTGGGAACGTTGAGTCGACCCCGGACGTGGGACACGATGTGACCGTGGACAGCGAGTTGGACACCCACCAGGCGTACGTGCACCTGGAGCGTGAGGTCGCCCTGTTGCTGCGGCGCTCCCGCGCCATCCAGGGGCGCTTGGGCAGCCAGCTCCACCACGACCTCGACGGCGCCGCGTACGGCCTGCTGGTGCTGCTCGATGACGCCGGGCCGCTGCGCGCGAGCGACGTCGTCGCCAAGCTCGGGCTGGACAAGAGCACGGTCAGCCGGCAGGTGGCCTCACTGGTCGACCTCGGGCTGGTCGACCGGGCCGCCGATCCCGACGACGGGCGCGCCCAGGTGCTGTCGATCTCGGCCGAGGGTCACCGCCGGCTCAGCGAGCTGCGCGACGCCCGCCGCGCCCGCTGGGAGGCCGACCTGTCCGACTGGGCCACCTCCGACGTCGCCACGCTGGCCGAGCTGCTCGGCCGGCTCAACCGCATCGGCGAGGCCCGCGAGGCCGAGGCCACCGCCGACTGACCCTGCCCCCGGGGTGCCCTCCGCCGGCCTGAGCGACGGCGAGGTGGTAGCGGCGCCCTGTGACCTCGCCCGCCGTCACCGGCTCGGCCGGCGCTCGGAGGCGAGGTCACCGGTGCGGTGACGGCCGTTCCGCGGTCTGCTGTCGCCGCGGACGCGCCCCCCGGGCGACCCGCCCCCGGTCACCCGCCCCCCGGCCACCCGCCGGGCACCCGGGCGGCCCGGCCCGGACCGCGGGCGACGACGGCTGCGCCCCTCCGCTCCCGGGTGTCTCACCCGGGAGAGCAGGTTCACAGCTCAATTACGTTGCATGCTCCAACCAACCAGAGCAGGATGCTTGCTGTCTGCACAGGACGACGAGCGAGACGGCGGGGGCGGGGCGTGCACATCACCCGGGACACCTCCCAGCGGCTGACCGCAGGGCTGGCCCGGTTGCTGCGCACCACACGCCAGTTGGGCCACCGCGTGGCCGCTGACCTCTACGGCGACCTGCCCTCCTTCGGCTGGGCGGTGCTCGCCCCGCTCGAGGAGCACGGCCCCCAGCGCTGCAGCGCGCTCGCCGGGTACGCCGGCGTCGACGTCTCGGTCGCCAGCCGGCAGGTCGCCGCGCTGGAGCGTGCCGGGTACGTCGAACGTCGACCCGACCCGCAGGACGGTCGGGCGAGCCTGATCAGCCTCAGCGACGCCGGGGTCGCCGCGCTCGCCCACACCCGCGACGTCCGCAGCCAGTGGGCGCTCGGCGCCCTCGACGACTGGACCGAGGACGAGGCCCGCGAGTTCACCCGTTCGCTGGAGAAGCTCGCCGATGGCCTGGACCAGGCCGGTCGCCCGCCCACCCCGCTCCACCGCGGCGCCGCTCCGGCGACCCCGGCCCTCCCCACCGCACGACCGCAGCACCCTCAGGAGACCCGCGCATGAGCACCCCCGCCCCGACCCGGCCCTCGGCCGGTCCCGCCCCCGCCGCCGAGGCGTCGGTCCAGCAGCAGGGCCGGATGACCCACCGGCAGGTGCTCTCCGCGTTGTCGGGGATGTTGCTGGCGATGTTCGTCGCCTTCCTGTCCTCGACCGTGGTCTCCAACGCCCTGCCGACGATCATCACCGAGCTGCGCGGCTCGCAGAGCCAGTACACGTGGGTGGTCACCGCCACCCTGCTGGCCTCCACGGCGTCCACCCCGATCTGGGGCAAGCTCGCGGACCTGTTCAGCAAGAAGCTGCTGATCCAGATCGCGATCGTGGTCTTCATCGTCGGCTCGATGCTGGCCGGCCTGGCGCAGTCGGTTCCCACGCTGATCGGCTGGCGGGTGCTCCAGGGCCTGGGCCTCGGCGGCCTGCAGGCGCTCGTGCAGATCGCCATGGCCGCGATGATCAGCCCGCGCGAGCGCGGCCGGTACTCCGGCCTGCTGGGTGGTGTGATGGCGGTGGCCACCGTCGGTGGTCCGCTCATCGGCGGCCTCCTGGTGGACACCAGCTGGCTGGGCTGGCGGTGGTGCTTCTACGTGGGCGTCCCGTTCGCCGTGGCCGCCCTGGTGCTGCTGCAGCGCACCCTGCACCTGCCGGTGACCAAGCGGGAGGTCTCCATCGACTACCTGGGTGCCGCCCTCCTCACCGCCGGCGTCTCCGCGCTGCTGATCTGGGTCACCCTGGCCGGGGACACCTTCGCCTGGGCGTCGGTGGAGACCGCGCTGTTCCTCACCGGCGGCGTCCTCGCGATCGTCGCCTTCGTCGTCACCGAGCTGCGCGCCACCGAGCCGATCGTGCCGCTGCGGCTGTTCCGCGACCGCACCACGACCCTGGCGATCATCGCCAGCGTCGCGATCGGCGTGGCGATGTTCGGGTCGACGGTCTTCCTCGGGCAGTACCTGCAGATCTCCCGCGGCTACTCGCCGACGGCGGCCGGGCTGCTCACCATCCCGATGGTCGGCGGGCTGCTGGTCTCCTCCACCGTGTCGGGCATCCTCATCACCCGGTACGGCCGGTGGAAGCGCTTCCTGGTGGCGGGTTCGCTGCTGGTCGCCGTCGGCTTCGCGCTGCTGTCGACGATCGACCACGCGACGAACATGGTCCTGCTCGGGGTCTTCCTGGCGGTGCTCGGCATCGGCATCGGGATGACCATGCAGAACCTGGTGCTCGCGGTGCAGAACACCGTCGCGGCCACCGACCTGGGCGCGGCCAGCTCCGCGGTCGCCTTCTTCCGCAGCCTGGGCGGCACGATCGGCGTCTCGGTGCTGGGCGCGGTGCTCTCCACCCGCGTCGGGGACCTGATCCAGCGGGGTCTGGCGAACGTCCCCGGCGCCGCGGAGGCCGCCGGGTCAGGTGACGTCGGGCTCGCCGACCTCGCCGACGCCCCGGCGCCGATCCGCGAGCTGATCGCGGTCTCCTACGGCGACGCCACCGGGCGGATCTTCTTCGTCGCCGCCGCCCTGTCGCTGGTCACCATCGCCGCGATCGTGGCCATCCGGGAGGTCGCGCTGCGCACCGACACCGGGGACGAGCGGCTGCGCACCGAGTCCTCGGGTGGTGGGTCGGTCGGCGACGTCACCGCCGAGGTCGACCAGCAACTGGCCGACGCCGGCACGGGCGCCGCCCGCCGCTGACCCGCACACGACGAAGGCCCGGCTCTCGCAACCGAGAGCCGGGCCTTCGCGACATCATGGAACGGCCCCGTCCCGAGGCTCACCCTGAGCCTGCGAAGGGTGAGGGGGACGGGGTCCTTCCTCAGACGAGCGAGGCGTCCAGGCTGATGTCGACCGCGGACAGCGCCTTGCTCACCGGGCAGCCGACCTTGGCGGCCTGCGCGGCCTGCTGGAAGCCGTCGGCGTCGAGACCGCCCACCTCGCCGCGCACGGTCAGCTTGATGCCGGTGATGGCCGACGCGCCGTCCTTCTGGCCGAGGGTGACCTCGGCGGTCACCTCGAGCGACTCGGTGGTGCCGCCGGCCTTGCCGATCTCGTTGGACAGCGCCATCGCGAAGCACGAGGAGTGGGCCGCGGCGATGAGCTCCTCGGGGCTGGTGGTGCCCCCGGCCTCGTCGGCGGCGCGCTTGGGGAAGCTGACGTCGTAGGTGCCGACCTTCGAGCTGCTCAGCTCGACCTGGCCGGAGCCCTCCTGCAGCGAGCCGTTCCAGGCGGTGCGTGCGGTACGAGTGGGCACAGGGCCTCCTTGCGTGGACGGTGCCCACCGCGCGGGTGCGGTGGGAGCTGTCACCTGATCCTGCCGAGCACAACCGTGCGCAGCAGGCGGGATTCCCGCCACCGGAACCGGCCGCCACGCAGGGGCCCGCCGCGAGCGTGCGAGCGGTGGGGAGTCGGCCCCCTCGCAGGGGCCCGCCCCGAGCCTGCGAGGGGCGGGGGGCGAGGGGGTCCTTTATCAGGCGGGGACGTCGGCCCGCGGTCCGGCGACCCGGTCGGTGATCAGGCGCAGCTGGCCCTTGAGGGCGTCGAACTCCTGCTGGTCCAGCGCGAGCGCGTCGATCATCTCCGCGGAGATGGCGCAGGCCGGGCCCTGCAGTTCGCGCCCCTTCTCGGTCAGCCGCACCGACACCGAGCGCTCGTCGTCGGCCCGCCGGTGGCGGGTGACGAGGCCGGCGGTGGTGAGGCGCTTGAGCAGCGGCGAGAGGGTGCCGGAGTCCAGCGCGAGCCGGGAACCCAGCTGACCCACGGTCTGCCCGTCCTCCTCCCACAGCAGCATCAGGACGAGGTACTGGGGATAGGTGACCCCCAGCTCGTCGAGCATCGGCCGGTACCGCGCGGTGACCGCACGGGAGGCCGCGTACAGGGCGAAGCAGAGCTGGTCGTCGAGAGCGACGCTCGGCGACGGGGTGTCCGTCATGCCCACAGAGTAGGGCGCCATCGGGTCGGAGTCGGTCGTGTGACTCGTCTCGGTGGCCCTCCGGGGTGGGAGTGGCGCCAGAGGCGAACGTCCCGCGCCGTAGCGGGTGCGTCACTGGACGGCCGAGGTTGAGTGGAACAGACTCAACTCCTGGTCCGTTGGACCGGGCGAGCACGACTTCCACACGAGAGGACGCGACACCCGACCATGCAGAGCAAGCTCACCACCCGTGCGCAGGAGGCGGTCGCCGCCGCACAGCGACTGGCGGTCGACCGCGGCCAGGCCGCCCTGGAGCCGCTGCACCTGCTGGTCGCCCTGCTCGAGCAGACCGACGGCATCGCCGGCCCGCTGCTGCAGGCGGCCGGTGCCGACCCCGCCGACGTCCGCGCCAAGGCCGACGCCGCGCTGCGCCGCATGCCCAGCGTCAGCGGCGCGACGGTGGCCGCGCCGTCGCCGTCCCGGGAGCTGCTCCGGGCGATCAACGCCGCCGGCGAGCAGGCCAGTGCCCTGGGCGACGAGTACGTCTCCACCGAGCACCTGCTGGTGGGGCTGGCCACCACCGAGGGCGAGGCCGGTGCGGTGCTGACCAGCGCCGGGGCGACCCGCGACGCCCTGCTGGCCGCCTTCCGCACCGTGCGGGGCACCCGCAAGGTCACCAGCCCCGACCCGGAGAGCACCTTCCAGGCGCTGGAGAAGTACGCCGTCGACCTCACCCAGCGGGCCCGCGACGGGCGGACCGACCCGGTCATCGGCCGGGACACCGAGATCCGCCGCGTGGTGCAGGTGCTGTCCCGGCGCACCAAGAACAACCCGGTGCTGATCGGTGAGCCCGGCGTCGGCAAGACCGCCATCGTCGAGGGCCTGGCCCAGCGGATCGTCGCCGGCGACGTCCCGGAGAGCCTGAAGGGCAAGCGGCTGATGGCGCTGGACCTGGGTGCGATGGTGGCCGGCGCCAAGTACCGCGGCGAGTTCGAGGAGCGGCTCAAGGCCGTGCTGCAGGAGATCACCGAGGCCGAGGGGCAGGTGATCACCTTCATCGACGAGCTGCACACCATCGTCGGCGCCGGTGCGACCGGTGACTCCGCGATGGACGCCGGCAACATGATCAAGCCGATGCTCGCCCGCGGTGAGCTGCGGATGGTCGGCGCCACCACGCTCGACGAGTACCGCGAGCACATCGAGAAGGACGCGGCGCTGGAGCGCCGGTTCCAGCAGGTGCTCGTCGGCGAGCCGAGCGTGCCGGACACCATCGGGATCCTGCGCGGCCTCAAGGAGCGGTACGAGGTGCACCACGGCGTCCGGATCACCGACGCCGCCATCGTCGCCGCCGCCACCCTCTCCGACCGCTACGTCACGGCCCGCTTCCTCCCCGACAAGGCCATCGACCTGGTCGACGAGGCCGCCAGCCGGCTGCGCATGGAGATCGACAGCCGTCCGGTGGAGGTCGACGAGGTCGAGCGCGCCGTGCGCCGGATGGAGATCGAGGAGATGGCGCTGGCCAAGGAGGACGACCCGTCCTCGGTCGAGCGGCTGGCCGCGCTGCGCAGCGAGCTGGCCGACCGGCGCCAGGAGCTGGACGAGCTGACCGCCCGTTGGCAGCAGGACAAGACGGCCATCGACCGGATCCAGCGCACCAAGGAGGAGCTGGAGGCCGCGCGGCTGGAGGCCGAGCGGGCCGAGCGGGACGGCGACCTGGCGCGCGCCGCCGAGCTCCGCTACGGCCGGATGCCCCAGCTGGAGCGCGACCTGACCGTGGCCGAGGCGTCGGTGGCCGCCCGGGAGTCGATGCTCAAGGAGGAGGTCGGCCCCGACGACATCGCCGAGGTCGTGCAGGCCTGGACCGGCATCCCCGCCGGTCGGCTGCTGGAGGGGGAGACCCAGAAGCTGCTGCGGATGGAGGACGACCTGGCCCAGCGGGTCGTCGGCCAGCCCGACGCCGTCCGGGCCGTCGCCGACGCCGTCCGCCGCTCGCGCTCCGGCGTCGCCGACCCGGACCGGCCCACCGGGTCGTTCCTGTTCCTCGGCCCCACCGGCGTCGGCAAGACCGAGCTGGCGAAGGCGCTGGCGGAGCTCCTCTTCGACGACGAGCGGGCGATGGTCCGCATCGACATGAGCGAGTACTCCGAGAAGCACTCGGTGGCCCGCCTGGTCGGGGCCCCGCCCGGCTACGTCGGGTACGAGGCCGGTGGCCAGCTCACCGAGGCCGTCCGGCGCCGGCCCTACACCGTCGTCCTGCTCGACGAGGTGGAGAAGGCCCACGCCGACGTCTTCGACGTGCTGCTGCAGGTGCTCGACGACGGCCGGCTGACCGACGGGCAGGGTCGCACGGTCGACTTCCGCAACACGCTGCTGATCCTCACCTCCAACCTGGGGTCGCAGGTCATCGCCGACCAGTCGGTGCCCGAGGACGCGCGGCGCCGGGCCGTGATGGACGTCGTCCGGGCGCACTTCAAGCCGGAGTTCCTCAACCGGCTCGACGACGTGGTGATGTTCCGGGCGCTGGGCTCGGAGGAGCTGGCCGGCATCGTCGACATCCAGGTGGGCGTGCTCGCCCGCCGGCTGGCGGCGCGCCGGCTCACCCTGCGGGTCACCGACGCCGCGCGGGAGTGGCTGGCGCTCAACGGGTTCGACCCGGTCTACGGCGCCCGGCCGCTGCGTCGGCTGGTGCAGTCGGCGATCGGCGACCAGCTGGCCCGGGCGCTGCTGTCCGGGGAGATCCGCGACGGCGACGAGGTCGTCGTCGACTGGCCGGCCGACGTCGCCGAGGGCGACTCCGGGCTGTCGGTCACCCGCGGCTGAGGAAGGGCCCGCCCCGTCCTCCTCACCCCGCGAGAGCTCGGGGTGAGCTCCGGGACGGGGCGGGCCCGTCGGCGGGGCTCCGTCGTCCACAGGTTGTGGACGACGGCCGCTCGGGGTGGGCCGGCCGCCCTACCGTCCCGTCCTGTCCGCGGCGCACCGGCGTCGCGGCGAACGGGAGGACCGGCGATGGGGACAGCGGAGCACACCCTGCAGGCAGCGCGCTGGGTGATCCGGATCGGCCGCGTGGAACGGGCGCTGCTCGCGTGCTGCGCCGCGTGGTCGCTGGCGTTGGTGGCGGTGACCTTCTCGCCGGTCGCGCTCGTCGTGCCGCTGGGGCTGGCGGCGCTGGCCACCCTGTGGGGCGTCGTCGTCCGGGCCTTTGAGCGGCACCGGCGGTGGGCCTGGTGGGTGCTCGTCGCCGCTGGCGTGGTCACGGTGGTCACCGGCCTGCTGTCCCCGGAGCCGGGTCTGCTCGCCGCCGGCGGGAGCGTCGTACGGGTGCTCCTGCTGCTGCACCCGGACAGCCGGGAGTGGGTCGCCCCGGACCCGGTGGGCGTACGGGAGCCCCGGTCCCGAGCCGGGGTTCCCGCGTGCCGCCGGGCGCGTGAGCATGCCGACACCGTCCGGATGGCCGAAGATCATGAGTGACCGAGGCGCCACCGCGCCGACACCGCTCGCACGAGGAGCCGTCATGACGTCAGGACCGCAGGACCCGCAGCAGGGTGGCTGGGGCCCGCCGCCCGGACAGGGCCCGGAGGGCCAGGGCTCGCCGGAGCAGGGGCAGGGTGGCTGGGGCGCGCCCGGCCAGGGCCAGCAGGGCGGCTGGGGTGCGCCCGGCCAGGGCCAGCAGGGTGGCTGGGGCCCGCCACCCGGACAGGGCGGCCAGCCGCAGTACGGCTCCTACGGCCAGGGGGGCGGCTACCCGGCCGCGCCCGGGGGCTGGGACGCCGGCGCCCCGGTCGAGCAGCAGCCCCGGCCCAGCACCGTCCGGTTCGGCCTCGGCGCCTTCCTGGCCAGCGCGCTGATCAACCTCATCAGCCTGCTGATCAGCTTCACCGACCTGGACGAGGCCCGGCGCGTGGCCGCAGAGGACTCGGGGCTCACCCCCGAGCAGGTCGACGCGGTCGTCACCGGGACGATCGTGGTCACGCTGGTGCTGATCGCGGCGTTCCTGCTCGTCATCTGGTTCGCCTGGCAGGGCCACAACTGGGCGCGCATCGTGCTGTTCGTGCTCGGCGGGATCAACGTGCTGTTCGGGCTGCTGGGCGCGGGCGTCGGCCTGAGCTTCCTGGGCCTGTTCCAGCTGGTGCTGTTGGTCGCCGGCATCGTGCTGCTGGCCAACAAGCAGTCCAGCGAGTGGTACCGGTCGGAGACCAGGCGGCGGGCGCTCCGCTGACGCCGGGCGCCGCCCCGGGCACCTCCCGGGGCGGCGGCCGGGCGGCCGGTGCTCAGCTCTGGCGACGTGCCACCGGCTGCAGCCAGTCGGTCGTCGTCCGGACGAGCAGGCTGGTGGCCGCCGCCGCGCACAGCACCACGAGGAGCAGCGCGAACGGGCTCAGCCCCCCGGCGGTGACCATCGAGACCAGGGTCAGCGCGCCGAGGAACAGCACGCCCAGCAGGCCGACCCAGCGGGCCCACGGCCGTCGCCGGGACAGGAACAGGGCGGCCGCGCCGCAGAGCAGCCCGACGAGCACGTCCCGGGCCAGACCGATGAGCACGAACTGCTCCACCTCCGACCGGGCGAGGTCCGGCTGGGCGTCGAGGAAGCCGTCGACGATGGTGTCTCGCACCGCCCAGGTGACCACGCCGCTGAGGAGCAGCAGCACCGACAGCGCGGCCAGCAGGCCGATGGCCACCTTGACCGACGCCGGCATGGGCGGGCGGTCGGCGGAGGTGCCTGCGGAACGGGACGGTGGGTCGGCGCTCACCCGGTCAGCCTGGCACGTCGGGACCACCACGAGCCGCTGACCTCCCGGTGCGACGGTCGGCAGGATGCGATGCTCGACGACCAGTGCTCCCGACGACCGGATCGGGCCCGCGCCGCAGGACCGCAGAGGAGAACCCGTGAAGGCCACCGGGCCGACCCGACCCGCCGCACGACCCGCCGAACGACCGCGGGCCGGTGCCCTCGCCACGGCCCTGGTCGGCGGCCTGCTGGTCCTGGCGACCGCCTGCAGCGCCGAGGACGGCGACGACGGCAGCCCGGCCGCCGCCGGGGGTGCCTCCGCGGCCACCACCTCCGCGGCCACCACCTCCGCGGCCACCACCTCCGCGGCCACCACGTCGGGGTCGGCCGGTGCGCCCACCGGTACGCCCGTGGGGCCTGCCTGCGCCGGCCTGCCGGCCGAGGGCCCGGGCAGCGTGCCGGCCAGCGCCGGCCTGCCCGCGGCCACCGCGATCAGCCAGAGCCCGCTGCTGACCACGCTGACCCAGGCGGTCGTGACCGCCAACCTCGTCGACGTCCTGAACACCCGGCAGGAGGTCACCGTGCTCGCGCCGGCCGACGCCGCCTTCGGTGCGCTCGGCCCGGACGCGCTCCCGCAGCTGCAGGCGGACGTCCCGCGGCTCACCGCACTGCTCACCCACCACGTACTGCCGGGCCGGCTCGGACCGGACGAGCTGGCCGGCGAGCACACCACCCTCCTCGGCGACCAGGTCACGATCACCGGCAGTGGTGCGGAGCTGTCGGTGGCGGCGGAGGAGACGGTGGCCGGAGCGGCACCGGCGACCCTGCTGTGCGGGCCGCTGCAGACGGCGAACGCGACCGTCTACGTCATCGACCAGGTGCTCGCACCGGCTCAGTAGGGTCGGACCCCATGAACGCCTCCGCCCCGGCCCACCCCGACCGCGACCGGCTGCTGGAGCTCGTCGTCGAGCTCGCGGTCGTCCGCGGGAAGGTCACGCTCTCCTCCGGTAGGGAGGCCGACTGGTACGTCGACCTGCGCCGGGTGACGCTCCACCACGAGGCGGCCCCGCTCGTCGGCCGGGTGATGCGCCAGCTCACCGGCGACCTGCGCTACGACGTCGTCGGTGGGCTCACGCTGGGCGCCGACCCGGTCGCCACCGCGATGCTGCACGCGGCCGCGGCCGGCGAGGGCTTCCTCGACGCCTGCGTCGTGCGCAAGCAGGGCAAGGCGCACGGTCTGCAGCGGCGGATCGAGGGCCCCGACGTCGCCGGCCGGACGGTGCTCGCGGTGGAGGACACCTCCACCACCGGTGGCAGCGTGCTGCAGGCGGTCGAGGCGCTGCAGGAGGCCGGTGCCGAGGTGGTCGGGGTGGCCGTGGTCGTCGACCGCGGGGCGCGCGCGGCGGTCGAGGCGGCCGGGCTGGAGTACCGCGCGGCGTTCGAGCTCGCCGACCTCGGCCTGGGCTGATCCGGTCCCGCCCGCCCGTGTGACCTGGAGATCACCCGGGCGCGGCCCAGTGGGATGCTGACCGGCGAGCAGGAGCCGCTGGTCCCGACGTCAGGAGAGCACCGCATGCCCATCGCGACCCCCGAGGTCTACGCCGACATGATCAGCCGGGCCAAGGAGGGCGGCTTCGCCTACCCGGCGATCAACTGCACCTCCTCGGAGACGATCAACGCCGCGCTGCGCGGGTTCGCCGACGCCGGCAGCGACGGGATCATCCAGTTCTCCACCGGTGGCGCGGAGTTCGGCTCCGGCACCCGGGTCAAGGACATGGTCACCGGCGCCGTCGCGCTGGCCGAGTTCGCCCACGTGGTGGCCGAGCGCTACCCGATCAACGTCGCGCTGCACACCGACCACTGCCCCAAGGACAAGCTCGACAGCTACGTCCGCCCGCTCATCGCCATCTCGCAGGACCGGGTCGACGCGGGCCAGGCACCGCTGTTCCAGTCGCACATGTGGGACGGCTCGGCGATCGAGCTGACCGAGAACCTGGAGATCGCCCAGGAGCTCATCGAGAAGTGCGCCGCCGCCAAGATCGTGCTCGAGGTGGAGATCGGCGTCGTCGGCGGCGAGGAGGACGGCGTCGCCCACGAGATCAACGAGAAGCTCTACACCGCCGACGGCGACTTCGTCCGCACCGCCGAGGCGCTCGGGCTCGGGGAGAAGGGCGTCTACCTGCTGGCGGCGACCTTCGGGAACGTGCACGGCGTGTACAAGCCGGGCAACGTCAAGCTCCGCCCCGACGTCCTGCAGCGGGGCCAGGCCGTCGTCGCGGAGCAGTTCGGCCTCGGCGATGCCAAGCCGTTCAACCTGGTCTTCCACGGCGGCTCCGGCTCGGACCTGTCCGACATCCGTGAGGCGATCTCCTACGGCGTGGTGAAGATGAACGTCGACACCGACACCCAGTACGCGCTGACCCGGGCCATCGCCGGCCACATGTTCAGCAACTACGACGGCGTGCTGAAGGTCGACGGCGAGGTCGGCGTGAAGAAGATGTACGACCCGCGCACCTACATGAAGCTCGCCGAGGTGAGCATGGCCGACCGGATCGTGCAGGCCTGCGAGCACCTCCTGTCCGCCGGCCAGTCGCAGGCGGCCTGACATGTCGCACTCCCACCGGAACCTGCTCGGCGAGCCGCCGGCCACCCTGCTGCCCGTCGACCCCGGTACGGAGGCGCTGGCCAGCGGCGTCGACCCGGCGGGGGTCGCGGCCACGCACCCCACCTCCAGCGCGGCCTGGGCGGCCCTGGCCGAGGGTGCCCTGGGTGCCGGCCGGACGATCGAGGCCTACGCCTATGCCCGCACCGGCTACCACCGCGGGCTGGACGCGCTGCGCCGCAACGGCTGGAAGGGCTTCGGCCCGGTGCCGTGGTCGCACGAGCCCAACCGCGGGTTCCTGCGCTGCGTCACCGTGCTCGCCGCCGCGGCCGAGCGGATCGGCGAGGTCGACGAGCAGCAGCGCTGCACCGAGCTGCTGCGCGACTGCGACCCGACGCTCGTCCCCTGACGTCGGGAGCCTCGCGACATCCGGATCTTGACCGTCCCGATGCCGGGAGCGCGAGGTCTCGTTAGCGTCGGTCTCCGGTCGGCGCCACCAGGCGCCTCGAGGAGAGGGGCGGATCGATGCTCGCAACGTTGCTCTGGATCCTGGCAGTCGTGCTCGTCATCGCGGGGATCGTCGCGATCGTGCGCAAGCAGCTGCTGTGGGGGGTCGTGCTCATCGTCGTCGGGCTGCTGGTCGGTCCGGGAGGCGTGAGCGTCTTCACCAACTGAACGAGGCCCGGGGGTCCTGCTGGACCCCCGGGCCGTTCGCTCAGGGCACCAGGACGGTACGGCCCGGCCGCGGTCACGGCTGACGTCGAGGTCGCCGCAGGGCAGACCGGGTGCCCAGCACGTCGGTCTCCGCGGAGATCAAGGCGATCGTCGGCGTCCGCCGGGCCCGCGCGGCATGTCGCCAGCCGTCCGCCGGTGATCGACTCGGTCGCCTCCGTCACTCCCGGCGCAATGACTCCGTCAGGCGGGAGAGCTCGTCGCCGCCGGCGACCAGGCGGGTGAGGACGTCGACGTCGACGTCGTCGCGGGTGAGGTCGCCGGCGACCCGGCCGCCGCCCAGCAGTAGGAACCGGTCGCCCACGAGGTGCGCGTACTGCGGGCTGTGCGTCACGAAGAGCACCGCCAGCCCGTCCTCCCGGGCGGCGACGACGGCCTGCAGCACCAGTGCGCGCTGGGCGACCGTCATCGGCGCCGTCGGCTCGTCGATCACCAGCACGCGGGCGCCGAAGTGCAGGGCACGGGCGATCGCCAGGCTCTGCCGCTCACCGGCCTGCAGTGCGCTGGCCGCCTGGTCGGCGTCCAGGCCGGTGACCCCGACCCGGGTCATCGCCCGCGTGGTGATCTCCTCGGCCCGCCCGACGTCCAGCCGGCGGAACGGCCACAGGCCACGGGTGGGCTCGGCGCCGAGGAAGAAGTTCCGCCACACCGACATCAGCGGCGCGATCGCCAGGTCCTGCCAGACGGTGGCGATCCCCTGCGCGCGGGCCTGCTGCGGGGAGCGGAGCCGCACCGGGGCGCCGTCGATCAGCACCTGGCCCTCCGCCGGCTGCTCCATGCCGGAGAGGACGGCGACGAGCGTCGACTTCCCCGAGCCGTTCTCCCCGAGCACGCACGTCACCTCCCCGCGCCGCAGCGCCAGCGAGACCCGGAACAGCGCCGGCACGCTGCCGAAGCGGACCGTGACGCCGCGCAGCTCGACCACCGGCGCCGCGCCGTCGACGGGCGGCCGGTCGTCGGGCACCGGTGGCCCCTCCCATGCGCTGCTCACGACCGCGGCACCGCCCGCAGCCGCCGCCGCACCACGCCGTTGACCAGCAGGGCGACCAGCAGCAGCACCCCGAGGAAGGCCTCGAACAACCGCGGGTCCCAGCCGGAGAGACCGATGCCCTCGCGGGCGACGGCATAGAGCAGCGCGCCCAGCGAGGCGCCGACGGTCGAGCCGTACCCGCCGGTGAGCAGGTTGCCCCCGATCACCGCGACGACGATGAACTCGATCTCCGCGCCGAGCGCGGGGGTCACCTGCACCGCACCCAGCCGCACCAGTCCGAGGGTGCCGATCAGCCAGCCCGCCGCGGCCGTGCCCAGGAACAGCAGCACGGTGGTGCGCCCGACGGGCACCCCCAGCTCGCGGGCGGACCGGGGCGCCCCGCCGCTGGCGAAGACGGCGTTGCCGAACCGGGTGCGCCACAGCAGCCAGGTGGTGACGACGGTGGCGGCCAGCCACCAGACCACCGAGACCGGGAACCGTCCGTCCCCCAGCTGCGCGGTCGACCCGAACACCGCGTGCGCGGAGTCCCACCCGGAGGCCCCGCGCAGGCCGCCGACCCGGGGGGCGTCGGCGACGGCAGCGGCGACCGCCTGCGCGGCGCCGGACAGGATGAGGAACGTCGCCAGGGTGACCAGGAAGCTCGGCAGCCCGGTGCTCACCACGAGCAGCCCGTTGACCGCTCCCACCAGCAGGGCGGCGACCAGGGACAGCAGGAGGGCGGGCCAGACGCCCACCCCCAGCTCGGTGACCAGCAGGGCGGCCAGCAGGCTGGTGCCCACCGCGACGACGCCGATCGACAGGTCGAACTGCCCGGCCACCAGCAGCAGGGCGACCGCCACGCCGCCGATCCCCAGCGGGGCGGCGATCTCGAGCACGGAGCCCAGGCCGCCCGAGGAGAGCAGGGCCGGGGACTGGATGCCGAAGAACAGGGTCAGCAGCGCCACGCCGACCAGCGCGCTGACCCCGGGGCGGGCGAGGAGGCGGTCGAACACCCGGCGTCCGCGCGAGCGGGGCACCACCTCGACGGGTGGGCCGAACGCCAGCGGGCGGTCCGGGGTCACCGGCAGGAACCGGTCGGGCGACGGGACGACGGCAGCACGACCTCCTCGGGCGGGGCGGTGACCCCAGTGTCCACCACCGTCCGGGCCCCGCTGCAAGATCCCACCCGGACGGGTGGCGCGGCAGCGGGGTCTCCGTCAGGGGCGCAGCAGCCAGCGGACCCGGTCGTCGCCGTACCAGGTCCACTTCGTGACCTCGCGGTCGAAGGGCACCCCGTCGCGGGTCACCTGCGCCGGCGCGCTGGCCACCTGCAGGGCCCGTCCGGTGGTGCGGCGCACCGGGCGGAGCGGCACCGCGACCACGGCGACGGAGATCCGGTCCACCGTCGTCCAGTCCGGCCGGACGTCGATCCGGGTGATCGGCCCGTCGGCCACCCGCTGGTCGTCGTGGTACGCCTGCGCGCCCAGCCGCCGGGCCAGGGCGCGCCGCGGCGCGCCGAAGGCGGTGACGCGGCCGTGCCACAGGAGCACGCCGCCGTGGTCGTCCCGGACCAGCGGCAGCTCCCGCTCGGTGCCGGAGCCGACGGCGAGCGCACGGGCCAGCCCCCGGGACGCGGCGTCGTCGGCCGGTTCCCAGGCGACCGGGACGGCGGGCAGCCGCTCCTTGCGCCAGAGTCGGGCCAGCACCGCGGCGAGCGCGGGGACCGGGCCCAGCACACGCACCTCCTCGGCGTCGTCGACGACCGAGGCGACGTGCCGGCGGGACGGCGGCTGCGTGGCCGCCAGACCGCGCAGGTCGAGCTGGGTCACGGGCATGCCGATACCCTGCCACCTGGCCAACCGGTTCCTGCCGGTGTCGATGTGACGAGGAGACCGACCCGATGCCCGCAGTCGTGCTGATCGGCGCCCAGTGGGGCGACGAGGGCAAGGGGAAGGCGACGGACCTGCTGGGCGGGCGCGTCCCCTACGTCGTCCGCTACCAGGGCGGCAACAACGCCGGGCACACCGTGATCACCCCGGACGGCGAGAAGTACGCCCTGCACCTGATCCCGTCGGGCATCCTCACCCCGGGCTGCACGCCGGTCATCGGCAACGGCGTGGTCATCGACCCCGAGGTGCTCATCGGCGAGCTCGCCGGCCTGGAGGAGCGCGGCGTCGACACCTCGCGCCTGGTCATCTCCGCCGACGCGCACCTGATCATGCCGCACCACCGCGCGCTGGACCGGGTCACCGAGCGGTTCCTCGGGAAGCGGAAGATCGGGACCACCGGCCGCGGCATCGGCCCGGCCTACGGCGACAAGGTCGCCCGCAACGGCATCCGCGTGGCCGACCTGCTCGACCTCTCCATCCTCCGGCAGAAGCTCGAGGGCACCTTGACGGAGAAGAACCAGGTCCTGGTCAAGGTCTACAACCGCAAGGCCATCGACGTCGACGAGGTGGTCGAGGAGTACGCCGGCTACGCCGAGCAGCTCAAGCACCGCATCGCCGACACCCGCCTGCTGCTGGGCCAGGCCCTGGACGCCGGCGAGTGGGTGCTGCTGGAGGGCTCGCAGGGCACCCTGCTCGACGTCGACCACGGCACCTATCCGTTCGTCACGTCGTCCAACCCGACCGCCGGCGGCGCGGCCGTGGGCGCCGGCGTCGGCCCCACCCGGATCGAGCGGGTGGTGGGCATCCTCAAGGCCTACACGACCCGCGTGGGCTCCGGTCCGTTCCCGACCGAGCTGCACGACCACTGGGGCGAGTACCTGCGCAAGCACGGCGGCGAGGTCGGCGTGACCACCGGCCGCGACCGGCGCTGCGGCTGGTTCGACGCCGTCGTCGCCCGGTACGCCAGCCGGGTCAACGGGATCACCGACTACTTCCTCACCAAGCTCGACGTCCTCTCCGGGCTGGAGACGGTGCCCATCTGCGTCGCGTACGACGTCGACGGCGTCCGGCACGACGAGATGCCGATGACGCAGACCGACTTCCACCACGCCAAGCCGGTCTACGAGGAGATGCCCGGCTGGTTCGAGGACATCACCGCCTGCCGCACCTTCGACGACCTGCCGGCCAACGCGCAGGCCTACATCCGGCGGCTGGAGGAGCTCTCCGGGGCCCGGATCAGCGTGATCGGCGTCGGTCCCGGCCGCGACCAGAACGTCGTCGTCCACGACCTGCTGGGGTAGCGCAGTCGGAGTGGTGCGGCGTGTCGCCGCGACGCGCTGATGTGACCCTTGCCACACGAGTAGCGCATCTTTACGTTCCGGAACTGCAGTCGATCGGCTGCGCAACGGGATGTGGGGGCAACGATGGGAACGAGGCGAACGATCGTCGTCGTGGTGGCAGCTCTGGCCACGCTGCTCGGTGTGGCGGCTCCGGCCGGCGCCGCGCCGGGGAACTCTGATCGGCCGGCGAACGCGGCCGCCCAGATGGCATCCATCAAGGCGGCCGCGAAGAGCGGCAACCTCGACCTGATCAAGGACGGGCCGGTGCTCACGGCTGACGAGGTGATCGCGCTGAGCGAGAGCCTCGCCACGAGCTTCGAGAACCCCGTGGTCGAGGGGGCGGAGCCCGAGGGTGAGATCTCCGCGCAGGTGAGCGTGGGGCTGGGGCGGTACGTCTACCTGCGGATGTCCCCGCAGGACCAGCGGTTCATCCTGCAGGGCGGCTCCGCGGCGGTGGCGACGCTGGTGTGCCTCGCGACCGCCGGCACCGGGTGCATCGTGGCCACGGGTGCGGCTGCCGTCATCGCGGCGTGGGTCGGGATCTACTACAACCCGAGCTGCTGGCTCGAGTTGCGGCTCACGTACGCGGGTGCGGTCAACCGGGCCCGGACGTACAACTGCCGCTGAGGGGTGATCATGACACCTGAACACCGTGTCGCGGTGAAGTGCATGCTGGTCGTGCTGGTGCCGTGCGCCCTGGTGGCCTTCGCCGCGAACTGGCCGTTGACCCTGGGTGAGGCCCTCTTCGGGCTGGGGGTCTTTGCGGTGGTGGCGGCGCTGGCCTGGTTCGCCGCTCCGGCGGTGGTGCCCAGGCGCGGCGCCTCCGCGGGGAGGGCGTCCGCGAACGACCGGCGGGCCGGAGCCGGCCGGCGCAGGTGATCCGCCGGGGCCCGGAGCGGCTGCTCGACAGCGGGTCCGGGCCCCGGTGCGCCGGAGCGTTCAGACGCGGGGGCGGACCGGGGCCAGGGCCTCGGCGGACAGCTCGGCGCGGGCCCGGAAGGCGGTCTCCGGGGCGTCGCTGATCACGCCGTCGCAGCCCAGGGCGAACAGCAGCCGGGCCTCGGTCTGGGCGTCGCCCATCCCGTGCGGGTCGCTGCCGTGGCGCAGGTGCCGCGGGAGGAACAGGTTCTCCGGCCGCAGCGTCCACGGCGTGATGGTCAGGCCGGCCCGGTGCGCCTGGCTGACCAGGTCGGAGACGCCGACGAGCGAGCCGTCGGCGCCGTGCAGCAGGATCCGGCCCTTGTGCGGGGCGATGCCCTGGGCGTACGTGGAGATCTCGCGCAGGCCGGAGGGGGTGACCAGGGCGTCCTGCACACCCTCCTCGTCGACCAGCTGGACCAGCACCGGGCCGTCGGCGCCCAGGTCGGCGCGCAGCTCGCGTAGCGGATCCTGCTCGAACGCCATCACGACGACGGGGCCGTCGGGGCGCGCGGCGTCCAGCCGGCGCAGCTCGGCGGCGACCAGCTCGCTCATCGGCAGGCCCTGCGCGGCGAACCAGGCGGCGTGCTTGAGCTCGGCCTGCACCTGGATCTGCCGGGCCGGGGTCGACCGGCGCCGGGCCAGCTCCACGACGTCGGCCAGGGTGAGCACGCCGAAGCGGCCGTCGTAGGCGGTGTTCAGCGGCCGCACCGCGGGGAGCCGCTCGATGGCCCGCAGGGTGCGCAGCTCGGGGAGGGTGAAGTCCTGTACGAACCAGCCGGTCTGCTCCTCGCCGTCGACGTCCGCGGTGCGCCGCCGGCCGGCGAACTCCGGGCGGTCGGCGACGTCGGTGGAGCGGGACAGCTCGGCGTCGTGCCGGGCGATGAGGGCGCCGTCCCGGGAGACGACGAGATCGGGCTCGATCCGGTCGGCGCCCAGGTCGACGGCGAGCTCGTAGCTCGCCGCGGTGTGCTCCGGGCGGTAGCTCGGGGCGCCGCGGTGACCGATCACCACGGGGGCCGAGGTGCGTCGGGACGAGGGAGCGGCCCGCAGGCCGGTCTCGGACATGACTCCAGGGAAACCCACGTCGCCGTCCGGCGGGTGAACGTGCGCCGACACCATGGGGATGAATCGGAGGACAAGGCCCCTAGCTGCAGGTCGGCGTCACCCCTGTGAGTGATCTCTCATCCCCGGGTGTGTCGTGCGCGACCGATCCGGCCGTGCCGGCGGGGGGCCGCGCGAGCTCGCCCTGACCGCGGGAGTCCGCGCGGGCCCGGGCCGTGCGGGGCGCGTTTCGGTCGGGCGTCCCGGCCGCTGGCCGATCCGCCGCTGGGTAGGTTCTGCGTCGTGCGCGTGCTCGTGATCGGCTCCGGTGCCCGGGAGCACGCCCTGTGCGTGGCTCTGCAGTCCGACCCCGCCGTCACGGCGCTGGCCTGCGCGCCGGGCAACGCCGGCACCGCGGTGATCGCCGATCCGCTGCCGGTCGAGGTCGCCGACCCGGCCGCGGTCGCGGCGCTCGCCCAGCAGTGGGGTGCCGAGCTGGTCGTCGTCGGCCCGGAGGTGCCGCTGGTGGCAGGCGCGGCCGACGCCGTGCGCGAGGCGGGCATCGCCTGCTTCGGACCGTCGGCGCAGGCCGCGCAGATCGAGGCGTCCAAGGCGTTCGCCAAGCACGTGATGGCCGCCGCCGGCGTGCCCACCGCCCGGTCCTGGCCGGTGGGCGGCGTCGCCGAGCTGGAGACGGCGTTGGACGAGGTCGCTGCCGCGGGCGCGACCCCGTTCGTGGTCAAGGACGACGGGCTGGCCGCCGGCAAGGGCGTGCTGGTCACCCCCGACCGGGCCGCCGCCCTGGCCCACGGCCGCGCGGTGCTCGACGCCGGCGGCGCGGTGCTGGTCGAGGAGTTCCTCGACGGCCCGGAGGTCTCGCTGTTCGCCGTCACCGACGGCACCACGGTGGTGCCGCTGCTGCCGGCGCAGGACGCCAAGCGCCGCAACGACGGCGACGGCGGGCCGAACACCGGCGGGATGGGCGCCTACGCGCCGCTGCCCTGGGCGCCGGCCGGGCTGGTCGAGGAGGTGCTGCGCACCGTCCTGCAGCCCACCGTCGACGAGCTGCGCCGCCGCGGTGAGCCGTTCAGCGGGCTGCTCTACGCCGGGCTGGCGCTGACCTCGGCCGGCGTGCGGGTGGTCGAGTTCAACGCCCGCTTCGGCGACCCCGAGACCCAGGTCGTGCTGCCGCTGCTGGAAACCCCGCTCGCCGGGCTGCTGCACGCCGCGGCCACCGGCGCGCTGGCCGACCACCCGCCGCTGCGCTGGCGCGACGGCGCCGCGGTCACCGTCGTCGTCGCGGCGTCGGGCTACCCGGAGCGGCCGCGCACCGGCGACCCGATCACCGGTGCCGACGGCGAGGGCGTGCTGCACGCGGGCACCGCCGTCGGCCCGGACGGGACGGTGCGGTCGGCCGGGGGCCGGGTGCTCGCGGTCACCGCCGTCGGCGAGGACCTGGCCGCTGCCCGGCAGACCGCCTACGAGCGGGTGGCCGGCGTCCGGCTGGCCGGCGCGCACTGGCGCACCGACATCGCCCTGGCCGCGGTCGAGGAACGCATTCGCTAGGACGGTCCGACGGCCTGCCTGCAGGTTCCCGCGATGAGCGCAGCGACCGTGGGGGGCAGGCAGGTCCTTCGTCAGTCCAGGCAGAACTCGTTGCCCTCGGGGTCGGCCAGCACGATGAAGCCGGCCTCCATCGGGGGCTCGGGCTCGACGCGGTGCAGCCGCGTCGCGCCGAGGGCGACCAGCCGGTCGCACTCGGCCTCCAGCGCCGCCATCCGCGCCGCTCCCTGCAGCCCGGGAGCGGCCCGGACGTCCAGGTGGACCCGGTTCTTGACGGTCTTCCCCTCCGGCACCTGCTGGAAGAACAGCCGTGGGCCCTGCCCCTCCGGGTCCTCGATGGCCGACCGCGCGTTGCGCTGCTCCGCGGGGACGCCGAGCCGGGCGAGGACGTCGTCCCAGGCGGCCAGCGGGTCGGCGCCCTCGGGCAGGTCGACCCCGGGCGGAGCCGGGTGGACGTAGCCCAGCACCTCGCGCCAGAAGGACGACAGCGCCCGCGGGTCGGCGGCGTCGAAGGTCACCTGGACCTGGCGGCTCATCGGGGTCCTCCGTTCCTGGGGGCGCGCGTGCCGGGTGCAGGACACCAGTCCACCCGGGCGTGCCGAGGGGAAGGGTCCAGCGCGCGGCTCACTCCGCGCGGACCAGCCGGCGGGCGCGGCGGGTGTCCGGCTGCGGTGGCCGCGGGCCCTCGTGCCGGCGGGACAGGTAGGTGCCCGCCACGTTGCCGCAGGCGATCACCGGCACGGCGATCAGCGCGCCGAAGATGCCGCCGACGAGGAGCCCGGCCGCGATGCCCAGCACCACCGCCAGCGGGTGCACCGAGACCGCCCGGCCCAGCAGCAGCGGCTGCAGCACGTGCCCCTCCAGCTGCATCACCACGACGATGACGCCGAGCGTCACCAGCGCCTGGATGGGGCCGAGCGCCACCAGCGTGACCAGCACCGAGACGGTGCCGGCGAGGAACGACCCGATGATCGGGACGAACGCGCCGAGGAAGACCAGCGCGGCCAGCGGCACCACGAGCGGCGTGCCCAGGATCAGCAGCCCGATGCCGATGAACACCGCGTCGAAGGCGGCGACGGCCACCGTGGCCCGCACGTAGGAGATCAGGGTCCGCCAGGACCGACGGGCGGCCTCGTCCAGGTAGGCCTGCGAGTTGGTGGGCGTCAGGCCGACCAGCCACAGCCAGACCTGCCGGCCGTCCAGCAGGAAGAAGAACAGCGTGAACAGGGTGAGCAGGATGCCGGTGAGCACCTCACCGACCGTCGCGGCGGTGGTGAGCGCCCCGGTGGTGAGCACGTCCCGGTTGGCGACGATCGCGCTCTGCGCGCCGTCGAGCGCGTCGTTGATCTGGGACTGGGAGATCGGGAAGGTGTCGACGGCGAAGTCGCGCACCTGCTCGATGCCCTGGCCCACCTGGTCGGCGAGGTCGGCGTACCCGGCGACGAACTCCTCGACGACCAGCGTGATGATCCCGGCGACCACGCCCAGGCCGACCACCAGCATCGTCAGCGACGCCAGGGACGACGGCCAGCCGCGCCGGCGCAGGGCCGCCGCGCCGGGCTGCAGCAGCGCCGCGAGCAGCAGCGCCACGAACACCGGCACCAGGACGACGGCGACGTAGCCGGCCGCGCGCAGCACCAGGTAGCCGGCGGCGACCACGACGATCGCCCGCCACGACCAGGCGGCGGCGATGCGCAGCCCGTTGGGCACCTCGCGGTCGGCGGCGACCGGCGCCTCCGGCGCGAGCAGGCTGGCCCGGCTGCGGTCGCGGCCGGCAGCCGGCGGCGGACCGCCGGGGCGGGGTGGTCCGCTGACGCCGCCGGGCACGTCGACGTCGGGGGCGGCGGGGTGCGGGCTGCCCGCGGGGCCGGGGTCGCTCCCCACGGCGCCGTCCTGGTCCGGCCGCCGGTTCGGGTGGCCGGCGGGCCGTGTGCCCACGGCGGCGTCCGGCTCGGGGGGCGGGTGGCCCTCGACGTGGTCGACGACGGCGCGGGTGCCGTCGTCGAGCACCAGCACCGTCCCGTCGGGCCAGGCGTAGGGGTCGCGCTCGGCAGCGGCCCGGAGGTGCTCCCGGGCGCGGGAGACCGCACGGGCGGCCCGCTTCAGCATGGTTCCTCCGAGGGGATGCGCGGGCCGGCCGGCCGGTGCGGGAGGATGTCCCCGTGCCACGACCTGCTGACCAGTTCCGGGCGGTACCCGCATGATCGACCGCTACACCCTGCCCGAGATGGGGCGGGTCTGGAGTGACGAGCACAAGTACGCCCTCTGGTGTCGGGTGGAGACGCTCGTGCTCGAGGCGCACGCGGCGGCCGGCCGGGTGCCCGCCGACGTCGTCGAGCCGGTGCGCGACGCGCCACCGCCGACCGCCGCCCGGGTCGCGGAGATCGAGGAGACGACGCAGCACGACGTCATCGCCTTCCTCACCGCCTGGGCCGACAACACCGAGCCGCGTTCCGCCGCGGCCTACGTGCACCACGGCATGACGTCGTCGGACCTGCTGGACACCGCGCTGGCGGTGCAGCTCACCGACGCCACCGACGTGCTGCTGGCCAAGGCCGACCGGCTGGTGGCGGCGCTGCGCGACCACGGCCTGGCGCACCGGGACACCATCAAGGTGGGGCGCACGCACGGCGTGCACGCCGAGCCCGACGTCTGGGGCCACCGGGTCGCTGACCTCGCCTTCGCGATGGCCCGCTCCCGGGACCGGCTGCGCCGCGCGCGCGAGTCGGTGGGCGTGGTGGCCATCTCCGGCGCCGTCGGCACCTACTCGCTGATCGACCCGCAGGTCGAGGTGGCCGTGGCCGAGGCGCTGCAGCTGCGCGCCGCGGACGCCTCCACCCAGGTGGTGCTGCGCGACGGGATCAGCGAGTGGGTCTCCGCGCTGGGCATCATCGCCACCGTCTGCGAGGCGATCGCCCTGGAGGTGCGGCACGGGCAGCGCACCGAGGTGCGGGAGCTGTCCGAGGCGTTCGGGTCGGGCCAGAAGGGCTCCTCGGCGATGCCGCACAAGAAGAACCCGATCCGCTCCGAGCGGATCGCCGGGCTGGCCCGGGTCGTGCGCGCGGCGATCGTGCCGGTGATGGAGGGCATCCCGCTGTGGCACGAGCGGGACATCTCGCACTCCTCCACCGAGCGGGTGTTCCTGCCCGACGCCGCGATCACCACCGACTACCTGCTGAACCTGACCGCGGGCCTGGTGGAGAACCTGGTCGTCGACGTCCAGCGGATGCGCGACAACCTGGAGTCGACCGGCGGGCTGATCTACACCTCGTCGGTGCTGCTGGAGCTGGTCGAGGGCGGGCTGTCACGCGAGGCGGCGTACGCGCTGGTGCAGTCGGCGGCGATGGAGACCTGGAACACCGGCACTCCGTTCCGGACGACGCTGCGCGCCCGGGCCGAGACCGACGGCGTGACGCTGGACGAGACGCGGCTGGACGAGATCTGCCGGCCGGAGCGGTACGTGCAGAACCTCGGCCCGCTGTTCGACCGGCTGGCGGCGCTGTCGTGAGCGGACAGGCGCGTGAGCATCGCAGCGAGCGCCAGCGAGCGAGGAGCGGAGCACGCCGCGGGAGCGAACGGGGGACGTCGTGAGCCTGGACCTGCCGCTGGTCGCGCGGGGCAAGGTGCGCGAGGTCTACGGGGTCGGCGACGACCGGCTGCTGCTGGTCGCCAGCGACCGGATCTCCGCCTACGACCACGTGCTGCCCACCCCGATCCCGGACAAGGGCCGGGTGCTCACCCAGCTGTCGGTGTGGTGGTTCGAGCAGTTGGCCCCGGTGCTGGCCGAACACGGTGCGGAGCACCACCTGGTCTCGGCGACCGACGTCCCGGCCGAGGTGGCCGGGCGGGCGATGCTGGTGCGCCGGCTGGAGATGCTGCCGGTCGAGTGCGTGGCCCGCGGCTACCTGTCCGGCTCGGGCACGGTCGAGTACCAGCGCACCGGCGCGATCGTCGACGTCCCGCTGCCGGCCGGGCTGGTCGAGGGCTCCCAGCTGCCGGAGCCGGTGTTCACCCCGTCGACGAAGGCGGAGCAGGGTGCGCACGACGAGGCGATCGGGTTCGCCCAGGTGGTCGACGCCGTCGGTGCCGAGCGGGCCGAGGCGTTGCGTGCGCTCACCCTGGCTCTCTACCGGCGGGGCGCGGAGATCGCGCACGCCGCGGGGATCGTGCTGGCCGACACCAAGTTCGAGTTCGGCACGGCGGCCGGTGGCGGTCCGCTGGTGCTGGGCGACGAGGTGTTCACGCCCGACTCGTCGCGCTTCTGGCCGGCGATGACCTGGTCGCCGGGGGCGGCGCAGCCCTCCTTCGACAAGCAGTTCGTCCGCGACTGGCTGACGACCTCGGGCTGGGACCGGGTGTCCCCGCCGCCGGAGCTCCCGGACGCCGTCGTCGCCGCCACCCGCGACCGCTACGTCAAGGCCTACGAACAGCTCACCGGCCAGCGCTTCGTCTGAACGGAGCCGGCTGGTGGCCCGACCGCGTGAACGGGGGACGGCAGGCACCCACGGTCCGGGAGGACCGTTCCGCGAGGTCGGCGCGGAGGCCGGAGGCCTCCCGCCGGCATCGCGGGCAACGGCTCCACGGCTCCACGGCTCCACGGCTCCACGGCGGCCGGGGACGGCCGCTGGCCGCGGTGCGGCGCGGAAGCGCCGCGGTCAGTACAGCGCGGAGATGCCGCGGGTGCGGGCGTTGCGCAGTGCGGTGAAGACGTGCGAGCGGATGAGGTCCGCGGCGGACTCGGGCAGGTCGACGAAGGCGAGCGAGAACTCGTGCAGCTGGTCCTGGCGGGGCCGGCGGCGGACCATCTGGACCTCGGTGACCAGCTCGTCGGACCACAGGTCCAGGCGCAGCGTCATCGTCCGGCCGCGCTTGGGGAAGGGCGTGCCGACCCCGAGGTCGGCGTAGCCCCGGAAGACGGCGAGCACGCCGCCCTCGCTGAGGTCGACGGTGCTGCCGGTGAGCACCGTCTTGTCCCAGGCGAGCGACACCGGCAGCCCGATGGGGGCGCGCACGGCGTCGCGACGCTGCAGCCGGCTGGCCGGGCCGGTGATCTTGAGCTTCCAGAGCCCGTCGTCGGCGACCCCGATGGCCTCGGTGGGGATCGACCGGAGGCCGTCGTCGGCCTGCCAGGACAGCTCCAGCATGTCCTGGGGCACGAACTCGGCGCCCTCGCCGCGGGGGTCGCGCGGGTGGCTCACGTAGAGCAGCGTGTCGCTGGTCCGCCGGACCCGGCTGGTCAGCGCCTCGTCCCGGCCCAGCGGCAGGACGCTGAGGGCGGTGGCATCGGCCGGGAAGTCGACGTTCGGGGTGCCCGCCACCATCGGTCCGTGCCTCCAGTTCGTCGCGTCCGTCCGGTGACCGCCGGACGGCGGTCTCGTCGAGGTCATCATCGGCGCGGAACCGCAGGTGGTGGGCGCGACGGGCGGACGGCGCCACCCGTTCGGGGGATCCCCCGCCCGGGCCGGTCCGGCCCGCCGCCCGCGCTCCCCGCCGGCCCGCGCCGGGCAGCCGGTACCCTTCTCGACGTGCCCGAGGTGGTCGTCGACGTCGTCCTGAAGCCAGAGATCTCCGATCCGCAGGGGCAGGCCGTGCTCGGCGCCCTCGGGCGGCTCGGGCACTCCGGTGTCCGCAGTGTCCGTCAGGGCAAGCACTTCGTCCTGGAGGTCGACGGCGATCCCGACGAGGCGGAGCTCCGCGAGATCGCCGAGACGCTGCTGGCCAACCCCGTCATCGAGGACGTCGAGCTGCACCTCCCCGCTCGCACCACCGACTAGGCCGGACGTCGTCCAGGCCGCACCACGACGGAGAGAAGATCAGTGCGCATCGGTGTCATCACCTTCCCGGGTTCCCTGGACGACGTCGACGCCGCGCGCGCGGTCCGGCTCGCCGGCGCCGAGCCCGTCTCCCTCTGGCACGCCGACCACGAGCTGGCCGGCGTCGACGCCGTCGTCCTGCCCGGCGGCTTCTCCTACGGCGACTACCTGCGCGCCGGTGCCATCGCCGCCCGGTCGCCGCTGATGCAGGACGTCGTGGCCGCGGCCCGACAGGGCCTGCCGGTGCTGGGCATCTGCAACGGCTTCCAGGTGCTGTGCGAGGCGGGGCTGCTGCCCGGCGCCCTCACCCGCAACGGCCACCTGCACTTCCGCAACCGCGATCAGGGGCTGCTGGTGGAGCGCGCCGACACCGCGTGGACCTCGTCGTTCTCGGCGGGCCAGCGGATCGTCGTCCCGGTCAAGAACGGCGAGGGCCGCTACGTGGCGGCGCCGGCCGACCTGGACCGGCTCGAGGGTGAGGGGCGCGTGGTGGTCCGCTACGTCGACGGCAACCCGAACGGCAGCTCGCGGGACATCGCCGGGGTGTGCAGCGAGGACGGCCGCGTCGTCGGGCTCATGCCGCACCCCGAGCACGCCGTCGAGGACCTCACCGGCCCGTCGGTCGACGGCCTGGGGTTCTTCACCAGCGTGCTGACCGCCCTGGTGGTGTCGCGATGACGACGGACGAGCGAGCATCGCAGGGAGCGCCAGCGACCGAGGAGCGGAACGAGTCCGGAGTCGAGCAGCGTGATCGCGTGAGCGCCGACGTGACCGCCGGGCAGGCCAGCGCCACCGCCGGGCTCTCCGAGCTCGACACCGGCCCCGGGCGGCTGGCCGGCCGGCTCGACACGGTCGACCTCGCCGCGCGGACGCCGGAGGACGAGCAGCCCTTCGCCGAGCTCGGGCTCCGCGAGGAGGAGTACCAGCGGATCCGGGACATCCTGGGCCGCCGCCCCACCACCGCCGAGCTCGCCATGTACTCGGTGATGTGGAGCGAGCACTGCTCCTACAAGTCCTCCAAGGTGCACCTGCGCCGGTTCGGTGACCTGCCGCCGAGCGACGCGCTGCTGGTCGGCATCGGCGAGAACGCCGGCGTCGTCGACGTGGGCGAGGGCTACGCGGTGACCTTCAAGGTCGAGTCGCACAACCACCCCAGCTACGTGGAGCCCTACCAGGGGGCGGCGACCGGGGTCGGCGGCATCGTGCGCGACATCCTGACCATGGGCGCCCGGCCGGTCGCGGTCATGGACTCGTTGCGGTTCGGCCGCGCCGACGCCCCGGACACCGCGCGGGTCCTGCCCGGCGTCGTCGCCGGGGTGGGCGGCTACGGCAACTGCCTGGGCCTGCCCAACATCGGCGGCGAGCTGCTGTTCGACGACTGCTACGCGGGCAACCCGTTGGTCAACGCGCTGTGCGTGGGCGTGATGAAGCACGAGGACGTCCGGCTGGCCAAGGCCGAGGGCGTCGGCAACAAGGTCGTGCTCTTCGGCGCCCGCACCGGTGGCGACGGCATCGGGGGCGTGTCCGTGCTGGCGTCGGAGACCTTCGACGCCGAGGGCCCGGCCAAGCGCCCCGCGGTCCAGGTGGGCGACCCGTTCACCGAGAAGCTGCTCATCGAGGCCTGCCTGGAGATCTTCCGCGACGACCTGGTCACCGGCATCCAGGACCTCGGCGGGGCCGGCATCTCCTGCGCCACCAGCGAGCTGGCCAGCGCCGGCACCGGCGGCATGCACATCGACCTGGACGCCGTCCCGCTGCGCGACAGCACGCTCACGCCGGCCGAGATCCTGATGAGCGAGTCGCAGGAGCGGATGTGCGCGATCGTCGAGCCGGACAAGGTCGAGGCGTTCCTCGCCGTCTGCCGCAAGTGGGACGTGCTGGCCACCGTCATCGGTGAGGTCACCGAAGGTGACCGGCTGGTCATCGACTGGCACGGCGAGCGGATCGTCGACGTCCCGCCGCGCACCGTCGCCCACGAGGGCCCGGTGTACGAGCGGCCGATGGCCCGCCCGGCCGACCTGGACGCGCTGCAGGCCGACGCCCCGCCGTCGTCCTCGACCGACCTGCGGGCCGACTGGCTGGCCGTGGTCTCCAGCCCGGACGGCGCGGACAAGACCTGGGTCACCGAGCAGTACGACCGCTACGTGCGCGGCAACACGGTGCTCGCCCAGCCCGAGGACGCCGGCGTCGTCCGGATCGACGAGGGCAGCAACCGAGGCATCGCGCTGGCGCTGGACGGCAACGCCCGGTACGCCCGGCTGGACCCCTACACCGGGGCGCAGCTGAACCTGGCCGAGGCGTACCGCAACGTCGCCGTCTCGGGTGCCACGCCGCTGGCGGTCACCAACTGCCTGAACTTCGGCTCACCGGAGAACCCCGAGGTGATGTGGCAGTTCGCCGAGGCCGTCCGCGGTCTGGCCGACGGCTGCCGCGAGCTCGGGCTGCCGGTCACCGGCGGCAACGTGAGCCTCTACAACCAGACCGGTGAGGTCGCGATCAACCCGACGCCGGTGATCGGCGTGCTGGGCGTGCACGCCGACGTCGCCCGGCGGGTGCCCACCGGCTGGCGCGCCGCGGACGAGACGGTGCTGCTGCTGGGGGAGACCCGGCCGGAGTTCGGTGGCTCGGCATGGGCGTCGGTCGTGCACGGGCACCTCGGTGGCCGGCCGCCGCGGCTCGACCTCGCCGCCGAGCGCACCCTCGGTGAGCTGCTGGTGCGGCTGTCGGCCGAGGGCGCGGTCAGCTCCGCGCACGACCTCGCCGACGGCGGCCTGGCGCAGGCGCTGACCGAGTCGGCGCTGCGCTACGGCACCGGGGCCCGGCTCACGCTGACCGGCGACGCCACGGCGGCGCTGTTCAGCGAGTCGGTGGCCCGCGTCGTCGTCACCACGGCCGACCCGGCGGCGGTCCGCGCAGCCGCGGAGGCCGCCGGCGTCGCGGTGACCGAGCTGGGCACCACCGGGGGCGACGCGCTGGTGCTGGACGGGCTGCTGGAGCTGCCGCTGGCCGAGCTGCGGGAGGCCTGGAGCGGGACGCTGCCGGCTCTGTTCGGCAGCCCGGAGGTCGCCGTCGGCTCGATCCCCGCGGGCACCGTCCCGACCAGCTGATGGCGGCCTGATGGCCGCGCCGCAGCCGATCCCGGCCGAGGAGCTGCGCGCCGCGGTGGACGCCGTCCGCCCGTGGCTGGCCGGGGAGGCCGACCAGCCCGCGCGGGCGGTGCTGGGCGCGGCGGTGAAGACCTCGGCGCGCTGGCTGGCCCAGCAGGTGCCGGGTCGGTCGGTGGAGGTGCGGGTGCCCCCGTTCGTGGCCGTGCAGTGCATCCCGGGGCCCCGGCACACGCGCGGCACCCCGCCCAACGTCGTGGAGACCGACCCGGGGACCTGGCTGCGCTTGGCCACCGGGGCGCTGTCCTGGGCCGACGCGCTCGCCGGAGGCCGGGTCGGCGCCAGCGGCAGCCGCGCCGACCTCTCGGCGCACCTGCCGCTGCCCCCGCTGCGCTCCGGCTGAGCACCCGAGCACCCGGGTCGCCGCCCGCGGTGGTCGACACGTCGACGACGTGCGGCGCGACCTGCGGAATCGTGATGAGACACGCCGTCCCCACTTCGGGTACTGCGGCGGGCGAACGGCCGCCCGGCGTCGTACCGTCCCTCCGGTCGCGACGGAGCTCACAGGGAAGTGACTCGCGCGGCTGGCTCGTCCGACCGGCCGCGCCGTTCCGTCACCTCGGAGGTCTCCGTGGCAGTACCCAGCTTCCTGGCCCGGGAGCGCATCGTTGCGAAGCCGGGCTTCAACCGATGGCTCATCCCGCCAGCGGCTCTCGCCGTGCACCTGTGCATCGGCCAGGCGTACGCGACGAGCGTCTACAAGGCCGCCCTCGTCTCGCACTTCGACTCCACCCTCACCGCGATCGGCATCATCTTCTCGATCGCGATCGTGATGCTGGGCCTCTCCGCCGCCGTCTTCGGCACGTGGGTCGACCGCAACGGCCCCCGCGCCGCGATGTTCACCGCGGCCTGCTTCTGGTCGGTCGGCTTCCTGGTGGGCGCCCTCGGCATCGCCACCGAGCAGCTGTGGCTGGTCTACCTCGGCTACGGCGTCATCGGCGGCATCGGCCTGGGCATCGGCTACATCTCGCCGGTGTCCACGCTGATCAAGTGGTTCCCGGACCGCCCGGGCCTGGCCACCGGCATGGCGATCATGGGCTTCGGTGGTGGCGCGCTCATCGCCTCGCCGCTGTCCCGCCAGCTGATGAACTGGTACGACCCGACCTACGACGGCACCGCCGGGACCACCCCGAGCGGCGCCTCGGTCGCCGGGCTGTTCGTCACTCTGGGCCTGGTCTACCTGGTCTTCATGATGTTCGGCGCCTTCATCGTCCGCGTCCCCGCCGACGACTGGCGGCCCGCCGGCTTCGACCCCTCGACGGTCAAGCAGCGCGCCCTGGTCACCACCGAGAGCGTCTCGGCCGGCAACGCGATCAAGACGCCGCAGTTCTGGCTGCTGTGGACGGTGCTGTTCTGCAACGTGACCGCCGGCATCGGCATCCTCGAGCAGGCCGCACCGATGATCCAGGACTTCTTCCGCGAGGGCGAGATCTCTGCGGTCGCCGCGGCCGCGGCCGGCGGGTTCGTCGGGCTCCTGTCGCTGTTCAACATGGCCGGCCGGTTCGTGTGGTCGTCCACGTCGGACTACATCGGCCGCAAGGGCATCTACATGGTCTACCTCGGTGTCGGCCTGGTGCTCTACGTCCTGCTGGCCACCGTCGGCAGCAGCGCCGTCTGGCTGTTCGTCGCGCTCGCCGCGATCATCATCAGCTTCTACGGCGGTGGCTTCGCGACCGTCCCGGCCTACCTGCGTGACCTCTTCGGCACGTACCAGGTCGGCGCCATCCACGGCCGGCTGCTGACCGCCTGGGCGGCTGCCGGCATCGCCGGTCCGCTGATCGTCAACGGCGTCCTGGACATGCAGGGCACCCCGGGGCAGCTCAACGCCGGTGACTACCGGCCGGCGCTGTTCATCATGGTCGGCCTGCTGGCCATCGGCTTCGTCGCCAACCTGCTGGTCAAGCCGGTGGCGGCGAAGTGGCACGAGCCGCACGCCACCACCCCCGCCACCGCCCGCGCCAACCCCGAACGGAGCACCGCCCGATGAGCGAGAAGAGCAGCACGCCGACCGGCCTGGTCGCCTTCGCCTGGGCCCTGGTGGGCCTCCCGCTGGTGTACGGGCTGGTGCAGACCATCCGCACCGCCAGCTCGCTGTTCACCGGCTGAGCCGGCGCAGCGCCCGTCCACAGCGCCCCTCCTGCCGCCCGGCAGGAGGGGCGCTGTGCTGTCCGGGGCCACTGCTGAGGGGCATGCGGGTCAGCGCATGCACGGGCCTCGACCTAGGCTCCGGGACATGTCGTACGAGGTCCAGGGCGTCGTCGCCCGCAGCAAGGGTGCTCCGGTCACCATCGAGACGATCATCGTGCCCGACCCGGGTCCGGGCGAGGCGGTCGTGGACGTGCAGGCCTGCGGGGTCTGCCACACCGACCTGCACTACCGCGAGGGCGGCATCAACGACGAGTTCCCCTTCCTGCTGGGCCACGAGGCCGCCGGCGTCGTCTCCGCCGTGGGCGAGGGCGTCACCAACGTCGCCGTCGGCGACTACGTGGTGCTCAACTGGCGGGCGGTCTGCGGGGAGTGCCGCGCCTGCCGCAAGGGGCAGCTGCAGTACTGCTTCAACACCCACAACGCCGCGCAGAAGATGACGCTGGCCGACGGCACCGAGCTGTCCGCCGCGCTGGGCATCGGGGCCTTCGCCGAGAAGACGCTGGTCCACTCCGGGCAGTGCACCAAGGTCGACCCGCAGGCGCCGGCCACCTCGGCCGGGCTGCTCGGCTGCGGCGTGATGGCGGGCGTCGGCGCGGCGATCAACACCGCCGCCGTCCAGCGCGGTGAGAGCGTGGCCGTCTTCGGCTGCGGCGGCGTCGGGGACGCCGCGATCGCCGGGGCGAAGCTGGCCGGTGCCACGACGATCATCGCCGTCGACATCGACGACCGGAAGCTGGAGTGGGCGAGGAAGCTCGGCGCCACCCACGCGGTCAACTCGAAGGAGACCGACCCGGTCGAGGCGATCAAGTCCCTCACCGGAGGTTTCGGCGCCGACGTGACCATCGACGCGGTCGGCCACCCGGCGGTGTTCGAGCAGGCCTTCTACTCCCGCGACCTGGCCGGCCGGGTCGTGCTGGTCGGCGTCCCGCGCCCGGACATGGAGATCACCCTGCCGCTGCTGGAGGTCTTCGGCCGCGGCGGGGCGCTCAAGTCGTCCTGGTACGGCGACTGCCTGCCCAGCCGCGACTTCCCGATGCTGGTCGACCTGTACCTGCAGGGCCGCTTCCCGCTCGACGACTTCGTCACCGAGACCATCGGGCTGGGCGACGTGGAGCAGGCCTTCGAGAAGATGCACCACGGCGACGTGCTGCGCTCCGTGGTGGTGCTGGACAAGTGACCGCGATGGCGACGCGCGAGCGAGCATCGCAGGGAGCGCCGGCGACCGAGGAGCGGAACGAGCGGGGAGTCGAGCAGTGAGCCAGGTTCGCATCGAGAAGGCCGTCATCAGCGGGGTGTTCAGCCTCGACGGCCAGGACTTCGACGTCGACAACAACGTCTGGTTCGTGGGCGATGACGACGAGGTGCTCGTCGTCGACGCCCCGCACCGGGTCGAGCCGATCGTCGAGGCGATCGGCGGGCGCAAGGTCCGGGCCATCGTGCTGACCCACGGGCACAACGACCACATCACCGCCGCGGTCGACCTGCGGGCGGCGGTCGACGCACCCATCTGGTTCCACCCGGCCGACCGGATGCTGTGGGACGTCGTGCACCCCGACAGCGCGCCCGACGGTGAGCTGGCCGACCACGCCCGGTTCCGGGTGGCCGGCACCACCCTGGAGGCGCTGCACACCCCCGGGCACTCGCCGGGGAGCACCTGCCTGCACGCCCCGGACCTGAGGGCCGTCTTCACCGGCGACACCCTGTTCTGCGGGGGGCCGGGAGCCACCGGCCGCTCGTTCAGCGACAAGCCGACGATCCTGACCTCGATCCGGTCGCGGCTGATGAGCCTGCACGGGGACACCGTGGTGCACACCGGGCACGGCGACGACACCACGATCAACGCCGAGATCGGCAACATCTCCTGATCGTGGTCCCGGCTGAGCCGGGCGTTCCGGACGACGTCGTCCCGCCCGGGAGGGTGAGGCACCCCACCCGGGCGGGACGCGGCCGGGCCCCTGCCCCCGGTACGCTCGACGGGTGCCTCGCGGTGACGGACGGCTGACGCACGACCTCGACCCCCATTCCCCCGGTCCCCAGGACGCCTGTGGCGTCTTCGGCGTCTGGGCCCCGGGGGAGGAGGTCGCGAAGCTGACCTACTTCGGTCTCTACGCCCTCCAGCACCGCGGTCAGGAGGCGGCCGGCATCGCGGTGTCCGACGGCTCCTCGGTCGTGGTCTACAAGGACATGGGCCTGGTGAGCCAGGTCTTCGACGAGCCGACGCTGGGCAGTCTCCGCGGTCACATCGCCGTCGGCCACGCCCGGTACTCGACCACCGGCGCGTCGACCTGGGAGAACGCCCAGCCGACGTTCCGCACCACCGAGGCCGGCACCGGGCTGGCGCTGTGCCACAACGGCAACCTGGTCAACACCGCCGAGCTCGCCAGCGCCGCGGCCGACGAGGGCGTGGCCGGGGCGTTCGTCGCGACCAACGACTCGGACCTGGTCACCTCGCTGATCGCCGCGAAGCCGGACACGTCGGTGGAGGCCGCGGCGATGGAGGTGCTGCCCCGCCTGCGCGGCGCGTTCAGCTTCACCTTCATGGACGAGCACACCCTCTACGCCGCCCGCGACCCGCAGGGCGTGCGGCCGCTGGTGCTCGGCCGGCTGGAGCGCGGCTGGGTGGTGGCGAGCGAGACCGCGGCCCTGGACATCTGCGGCGCCTCCTTCGTGCGCGAGGTCGAGCCGGGCGAGCTGATCGCCATCGACGAGGACGGGCTGCGCAGCCAGCACTTCGCCGTCGCCCAGCCCAAGGGCTGCGTCTTCGAGTACGTGTACCTCGCCCGGCCGGACACCACGATCTCCGGCCGGGGCGTGCACGCGGCCCGGGTCGAGGTCGGCCGACGGCTCGCCAGGGAGCACCCGGTCGACGCCGACCTGGTCATCCCGGTGCCGGAGTCGGGCACCCCGGCCGCGGTCGGCTACGCCGAGGCCTCCGGCATCCCCTACGGCGTGGGCCTGGTGAAGAACTCCTACGTCGGGCGCACCTTCATCCAGCCCAGCCAGACGATCCGTCAGCTCGGCATCCGGCTGAAGCTCAACCCGCTGCGCGACGTCATCCGCGGCAAGCGGCTGGTCGTCGTCGACGACTCGATCGTGCGCGGGAACACCCAGCGCGCGCTCATCCGGATGCTCCGGGAGGCCGGCGCCGTCGAGGTGCACGTGCGCATCTCCTCCCCGCCGGTGAAGTGGCCGTGCTTCTACGGCATCGACTTCGCCAGCCGTGCCGAGCTGGTCGCCAACGGCCTGGACGTCGACGGCGTGCGCGCCTCGATCAACGCCGACTCGCTGGGCTACGTCTCCGAGCAGGGCCTGATCGCCGCCACCGAGCAGCCGGCCAACCGGCTGTGCACCGCCTGCTTCACCGGCGAGTACCCGATCCCGCTGGGCGAGCCGGAGGTGCTCGGCAAGCACGTGCTCGAGGGCATCGGGCGGCGCACGCTGTCCGACGACGTGCCCGCCGTGTCGGGCTGGACCGGTCAGCAGGCCGGCAGCCCCGCCGTGTCCGGCGGCGCGGACGAGGCGCTGGCCCGGCCGTGAGCGAGTTCACCTACGCCGCCTCCGGCGTCGACATCGACGCCGGTGAGCGTGCGGTCACGCTGATGCGCGCGGCCGTCGAGCGGACCAACCGCCCCGAGGTGGTCGGCGGGCTCGGCGGGTTCGCCGGGCTGTTCGCGCTGGACACCGCGAAGTACCGCAAGCCGCTGCTGGCCTCCTCCACCGACGGCGTCGGCACCAAGATCGCGCTGGCCCGCCAGCTGGGCCGGCACGACACCGTCGGCATCGACCTGGTCGCGATGGTCGTCGACGACCTGGTCGCCTGCGGCGCTGAGCCGCTCTTCTTGCAGGACTACGTCGCCTGTGGCCGGGTCGTCCCCGAGCGGATCGCCGCGATCGTCACCGGCATCGCCGCCGGCTGCCAGCAGGCCGGAGCCGCGCTGGTCGGCGGGGAGACCGCCGAGCACGGCGACCTGATGGACGCCGACGAGTACGACCTGGCCGCCACCGCGGTCGGCGTGGTCGAGGCCGACGCGGTGCTCGGCCCGGAGCGGGTCCGGGCCGGTGACGCGGTGATCGCGATGGCCTCCTCGGGCTTCCACTCCAACGGGTACTCGCTGGTGCGCCGGGTGGTCGACCGCGCGGGGCTCGACCTCACCGCCACCCCGGCCGGGCTGGACCGCCCGCTGGGTGACGTGCTGCTGGAGCCGACCCGCATCTACGCCCGGGACTGCCTGGCGCTGGTCGAGGAGCTCGGCGTGGAGACCGTGCACGCCTACGCGCACATCACCGGTGGCGGGCTGGCCGGCAACACCGTCCGGGTGCTCCCCGACGGGCTGGCCGCCGAGCTGGACCGCGGCACCTGGGCGCTGCCCGCTGCGGTGCGGCTGCTCGAGGAGTACGGCGTCCCCCGCGCGGAGTCCGAGCGGGCCTTCAACTGCGGTGTGGGCATGGTCGCCGCCGTCGCCGCGGAGCACGCCGACCGGGCCGTCGCGGTGCTCGCCGGGCGCGGCGTCCCGTCCTGGGTCGCCGGCACGGTGACCGAGGCCACGTCGCCGACGACGGCCCCCGAGGTCACCCTCCGCGGCGACTACCGCTGAGAAAGGCCCCCGTCCTCCTCATGCCTCGCAGGCTCGGCACGAGCCTCGGGACGGGGCCGAACTGAGCGGGTCGCGCGAGCTCGGGTGAACCACTGAGCGCGGTCCCCGGGCTGGAGGAGACGTCCCCGGGACGCGCGAGGACACCGCCGGACCCGGGGGTCCGGCGGTGTCCTCGCGTTCGAACGGCTGCTGGAGCCGTCGGGTCAGCGGGTCAACGACTGGCTGCCCAGCCGTCGTCCTCGTCGTCCGACGCCCAGCGGTCGGCGTAGCCCTCGTCCTCATCGTCGTCGTCCTTGGGCCCCCGGCTGGGGAAGGACGACGGCTGACCAGCGAGTTCGCGCTGGAGGGCTGTGAGGTCGGTGTTGGGTGAGCTGTACTTGAGCTCACGGGCCACGCGTGTCTGCTTGGCCTTCGCTCGGCCGCGCCCCATTGGCTCGACCCCCTCGTGACGGAGTGCGGGTCGCCCAGCACTGGGCTGGACGGCCCGTGTGGCGACCCCGACTGAGTGACTGTGTCCTGGACCGAGCTTACGACACGGATGGGGCACGGGCACACGTCGGCATCCCCTGCCCCCTCGTCTGGAGGGGTCCGGTGACCGGGATCACCCGCCGAGCGGCCCCGGGCGGCGGGTCAGCGGGGCAGCCGGATCGTCGCCAGCCGGCCCACCGAGCTCATCCGCTCCTCGGCGAGTCGGTCGGCGGCGACCGCGGGGGAGACCCCGTCGGCGTCCGCGGCGGCGAACACCCGCAGGGCGACGTCGAAGATCGTCGTCGTCTTCGCCTCGGCCCGGGCGAAGGAGAAGCCGTGCCGCTCGTCCTCGACCTGGATCACCCCGCCGGCGTTCACCAGGTAGTCGGGGGCGTAGAGGATGCCGCGGTCGGCCAGCAGCCCCGGCGTGCCCTCGTGGACCAGCTGGTTGTTCGCGCCGCCGCAGACGATCTCGGCGGGCAGGGCGGCGACGGTCTCGTCGTCCAGCGCGCCTCCGAGGGCGCACGGGGCGTAGACGTCGTGCGGGGTGCGCACCAGCGTGGCGGTGTCGGCGACCGCGGTGACCTCCGGGTGCCGGCTGCGCACCCGGGCGACCGCGGCCGGGTCGACGTCGGTGACCACGACCGACGCGCCGTCGGCGACCAGCCGGTCGACCAGGTGTGAGCCCACCTTGCCCACCCCGGCCACCGCGACGGTGCGGCCGGCCAGCGTCGGGGCGCCCCAGCGGTGCTGGGCGGCGGCGCGCATGCCCTGGAAGACGCCGAAGGCGGTGAGCACCGAGGAGTCCCCGCAGCCGCCGAAGGCCTCCGACCGGCCGTGGGCGAACCGGGTCTCCCGGGCGACGACGTCGAGGTCGGCGTTGTAGGTGCCGACGTCACAGGCGGTGAGGTACCGCCCGCCCAGGCTCTCCACGAACCGCCCGTAGGCGCGCAGCAGTGCCTCGGTCTTGTCGGTGCGCGGATCGCCGATGATCACCGCCTTGCCGCCGCCGAGGTCCAGCCCGGCGAGGCTGTTCTTGTAGGCCATCGCCGTCGACAGGGCCAGCGCGTCGGTGACCGCGGCCTCCTCGGAGGGGTACGGGAAGAAGCGGGTGCCGCCGAGGGCCGGCCCCAGCGCCGTGGAGTACACGGCGATCACCGCCCGCAGCCCCGACCCGGGGTCGGAGCAGAAGACGACCTGTTCGTGACCGGAACCGAGAACGTCCACGGCGAGGAGCCTAGGCGCGCCGTCCCCTCCCGGGTCCGGGTCGCCGCGGCCGCGGCGCGCGCTCGGCAACGACCTGGTCTCGGCGGGGAGGTCGGCGGCGCATCCGGCAGCAGGTGGAGGCATGATCAACGGTTGATGACGGGCGCCGGTTCCCCCGGTGCCGCACACTTCGTCCCGGATCGATCGCCCGAGTCCAGGGCCGGCCGGGGAGCAACCAGCGGAGCAGCGCTGCGCCGCGACACAGGAGGACACGCACACATGGCCCGACCCATGCGGCTGCTGGCGCTCGCGCTGGCCGCACCCCTGGTGCTCGCTGCCTGCTCCACCGAGAACTCCGGTGGCGGGGCGGACAGCTCCGGGGGTGGCGCCTCCGGTGCGGACGGCGACCTCAGCTTCGCGGTGGTGACGCACGGTTCCGCGGGCGACGCGTTCTGGGACGTGGTGCAGAAGGGGGCCGAGGCCGCCGGGGACGACCTCGGCATCGGCGTCGATTACCAGAGCGACGGCGACCCCCAGCGCCAGTCGCAGCTCATCGAGGCCGCGGTCAACCAGGGGGTCGACGGCCTCGTCGTCTCGATGGCCAACCCCGACGCGCTGGAGGACTCCATCAGCGCCGCCGTCGACGCCGGCATCCCGGTGGTCACGATCAACTCCGGCGCGGAGCGGTCGGCCGAGTTCGGCGCCATCGGGCACGTGGGCCAGGACGAGGTCATCGCCGGCCGGGGCGCCGGGGAGCGGCTGGCCGCCGACGGCGCGCAGAACGTGCTGTGCGTGATCCACGAGGCGGGCAACATCGGCCTGGAGCAGCGGTGTGCCGGGGCGTCGGAGGGCCTGGGGCGCGACGTCCGCCTGCTGCAGGTCGACATCAACGACCTGCAGGCCGCGCAGTCGACGATCACCTCGCAGCTGCAGAGCGACCCGTCGATCGACGCCGTGCTCACGCTCAACTCCGCCGTCGCCTCGGTCGCCGCATCGGCTGCCTCGGACGCCTCCGTCGACGCCGAGATCGCCACCTTCGACCTCAACGGCGACGTGATCGAGGCGATCCAGGACGGCTCGATCGCCTTCGCCGTCGACCAGCAGCAGTACGAGCAGGGCTACCTGCCGGTGGTGATGCTCAAGCTCTACGCGGACAACCTGAACACCGTCGGCGGGGGGCAGCCGGTGCTCACCGGCCCGGGCATCGTCGACTCGACCAACGTCGACGCGATCGCCGACCTCGCCGCGGAGGGCACGCGCTGAGCAGGGACGGGGCCGGAGGGGTGGCGCAGGGCGCGCCGGCGGACGCGCCGCCGCGCGTCGACGAGCGCGTCGCCGCCGTCGGCTGGTGGCGGCGGCTGCTGGCCAAGCCGGAGCTCGGGTCGCTGATCGGTGCGGTGGTGATCTTCGCCTTCTTCGCGTCGCAGTCGCAGGTGTTCCGGTCGCTGAGCGGCGTCGCCAACTGGCTCGACGTCGCCTCGACGCTGGGCATCATGGCCGTCGCGGTCGCGCTGCTGATGATCGGCGGGCACTTCGACCTGTCCGCCGGGGTGATGACCGGCACCAGCGCGCTGACCGTTGGCATCGTGGCGGTGCAGCTGGACCAGAACATCTGGGTCGCGATCGGCGCCGCCCTGGTGGTGGCCCTGGCGATCGGCTTCCTCAACGGCTGGCTGGTCACCCGCACCGGCCTGCCCAGCTTCATCATCACGCTGGGCACCTTCCTGATGCTCCAGGGCCTCAACCTGGGGCTCACCAAGCTGTTCACCGGCACGGTCATCGTCCGGGGGCTGGCCGACGCCCCCGGCTACCACCTGGCCGAGCTGGTGTTCGCCTCCACGATCGACGTGTTCGGCCAGCCGTTCCGAGTGGCGGTGCTGTGGTGGCTGGGCGTCACCGCGGTGGCCAGCTGGGTGCTGCTGCGCACCCGCTTCGGCAACTGGGTGTTCGCCACCGGCGGTGACGACGTCGCCAGCCGCAACGTGGGCGTGCCCGCCCGGCGGACCACCATCACGCTGTTCATGACCACCGCCGGGGCGGGCTGGCTGGTCGGCACGATCACCGCCGTCCGGCTGACCTCGGTGCAGGCCAACACCGGCACCGGGCAGGAGCTGATCTACATCGTGGCGGCGGTGATCGGTGGCTGCCTGCTCACCGGTGGGTTCGGCTCCGCGATCGGGGCGGCGCTGGGTGCCCTGGTCTTCGGCATGACCCAGCAGGGGATCGTCTACCTGAACTGGGACGCCGACTGGTTCTACTTCTTCCTCGGCGCGATGCTGCTGCTGGCCGTGCTCAGCAACCGCCTGGTGCGCCGCTACGCCGAGGCGGCCCGGAGGTGAGCACGGCGACGAGCACCGGCGCCGGGGAGCGCCCGGCCGACGGCACGCCCCTGGTCGAGCTGCGCGGCATCGGCAAGGACTACGGCTCGGTCATCGCGCTCGACGGCATCTCCACCACCGTGCGGGCCGGTGAGGTGACCTGCGTCCTCGGCGACAACGGGGCGGGCAAGTCGACGCTGATCAAGGTCCTGTCCGGGGTGCACCGGCCGACCCGCGGCGAGCTGCTGCTCGACGGGCGACCGGTGACCTTCGGGGCGCCGCGCGACGCGCTGGACGCCGGGATCGCCACGGTCTACCAGGACCTGGCGATGATCCCGCTGATGTCGATCTGGCGGAACTTCTTCCTCGGTTCGGAGCCCACCGTCGGCTGGGGGCCGTTCCGCCGCTTCGACCGGGCGACGGCCAGGCAGGTGACCCGGCGCGAGCTGGCCGCGATGGGCATCGACATCCGCGACCCGGAACAGCCGGTGGGCACCCTCTCCGGCGGTGAGCGCCAGTCGGTGGCGATCGCCCGGGCCGTGCACTTCGGCGCGCGGGTGCTGATCCTCGACGAGCCGACGTCGGCGCTGGGTGTGAAGCAGGCCGGCGTCGTGCTGCGCTACATCGCCCAGGCGCGCGACCGTGGCCTCGGTGTCGTCTTCATCACGCACAACCCGCACCACGCCCACCCGGTGGGTGACCGGTTCCTGCTGCTCAACCGCGGCCGCAGCATGGGCGACTTCGCCAAGGGCGAGGTCAGCCCGGAGCAGCTGACGACGATGATGGCCGGCGGCGACGAGCTCACCCAGCTCGCGGAGGAGCTGCAGCGTCCGCCACGCGCCTGACCGGGCGCCGGGAGCGGGGGAGGGACACGCCCGGGGGCGGCGCGAGATCCGCTCCCGTGGTGTGCTGGATCCCGGCACGGGGCGCCAGGTCGACAACTCGACGCTGACGATCGCTCACCCTCCGTTCTGGGCGAGGGGTGACGACTGCGCCGCGTGTTGCCTTTGTGACTGATGGTGGCGGTGCGAGCCTCGCTGAGCCCGACGTCCATCCCTCTTCCCCAGGGAGCGACCATGCCGCAGGTCCAACTGCGCCTCCGCCGTGCCGCCCTGCCGGTCCCTCCGCGGCGCCGCCCGGCCAGCGGCGTCCGGGCGCGGCTGCTCGTCCTGGCCGTGACCGGTGGCCTGCTGGCGGCCGGCGCAGGCCCGGCGGTCGCCGAGCCGGTGAACCCCACGGACGAGCAGCTCGGCCAGGCCCAGTCGGCCCAGGAGCAGGCGGCCGCCGAGGTCGGCCGGATCGCCGGCCTGGTCGCCGCCGCGGAGGCGGAGCTGGAGCGCGTGCAGTTCCTGGCCGAGGCGGCCGGCACCGCCTACCTGGCCGCGGAGGAGTCGCGCCAGCTCGCCCAGGCGGCAGCCGACCAGGCGATGCGGGACCTGGCGGCCGCCGTCGCCGCGGTGACCGAGGCGCGGGGACGGATCGCGGACTTCTCCCGCGACACGTACATGAACGGCAGCTCGCTGACCAGCGCGGCGGCGCTGCTGGACGTCGAGGGCCCCGGCGAGCTGGTGCGCAAGGCCGCGACCCTGCAGTACGTCGCCGACCACCAGCTCGACGTGCTCGGCGCGCTGCAGACCGCCGAGCAGCAGCAGGCGGCCGCCGAGGCCGCCGCCCGCACCACCCGCGACGAGGCAGCTGCGGCGGAGGAGCAGGCCGCCGCGGCCAAGGCCGAGGCCGACGCCCAGCTCGCTGCCCAGGAGAGCGCCGTCGGCCAGATCGAGGCGCAGAAGGCCGCGCTGGACCAGCAGCTGCAGGACGCCCAGGTGCGGTTGCTGCAGCTGCAGGGGGAGCGCAACGCCTTCGAGGTGTGGCAGGCGCAGAAGCGCGCCGAAGAGGAGGCCGCGGCCCGCGCCCGGGAGGCGGCCGAGGCCGCGGCGGCGGCGGCCCGGGCGGCGGTCGTCTCCGGTAGCAACGGAGGCAGCAACGCAGGCAGCAACGCAGGCAGCAACGCAGGCAGCGACACCGGTGGCCACGGGTACGTGCGCCCGGCCAGTGGCCGGACCAGCAGCTGCTACGGGGCTCGCTGGGGGGTGACCCACTTCGGGGTGGACATCGCCGCACCGATCGGGACGCCGATCTACGCCGCGACCACCGGCCGGGTCGTCCGGGCCGGACCTGCCACCGGGTTCGGGCTGGCGGTCTACATCCGCGGGGACGACGGCGCGATCACCGTCTACGGCCACGTGAACCAGTTCTTCGTCTCCACCGGTGACCGGGTGCAGGTCGGCGAGCAGATCGCCGAGGTGGGCAACCGGGGCCAGTCGACCGGACCCCACCTGCACTTCGAGGTGCACCCCGGCGGGTCGCTCTACAGCGGCCAGGTCGACCCGGTGCCCTGGTTGCGCGCCCGGGGCATCGCGATCTCCGGCTGCTGACCGGCGCCGGTTAGCGTGCCCGGGTGACCACCCCGCCGGACCCCAGGGCGGGGTGGGGGCTGCCCGCGCCCGGGGAGCTGCCCCGCACCGCGGACCCCGAGCCGCTGGTGACCCGGGTGCTCGCCCCCAACCCCTCGCCGATGACGCTGGACGGCACCAACACCTACCTGGTGGGCGAGCCGGGCAGCGGGCAGGTGGTCGTGGTCGACCCGGGACCGGACGACCCCGCCCACCTGGCCGCGGTGCAGGAGGCCCTGGTGGGCCGGGACGCCCGGGTGGTGGCGGTGCTGGTCACCCACCACCACGGCGACCACGCCGAGGCGGCGCAGCCGTGGGGGCGGCACTTCGACGCTCCGGTGGCGGCCGCCACGCCGGCGGTGGCCGGGCCCCGCGGACGGGTGCTGGCGCCGGGGGAGCGGCTGCGGCTGGCCGGCACGACGCTGCGGGTGGTGCCCACGCCAGGGCACACCGCCGACCACCTGGCCTTCCGGCTGGACTCCGGCGCCGTGCTGGTGGGCGACGCCGTGCTGGGCCGGGGCACGTCGGTGGTCACCCACCCCGAGGGCGACGTGCTCGCCTACCTCGTGTCGCTGCGCCGGCTGCACGACCTCGGCCCGGCAGCGCTCTACTGCGGGCACGGGCCGGAGCTGACCGTGGACCCCGGTGCCGTGCTGGCGTACTACCTGGCCCACCGAGCCCACCGGGAGGAGCAGCTGCTGGCCGCGCTGGCCGAGGGCCCGCGGTCGGTCGACGAGATCGTGGCGCAGGTCTACGCGGCCGTGCCCCGCGCGGTGTGGCCGGCCGCCGCCCAGTCGACCCGGGCCACGCTGGCCAAGCTGCGGGCCGAGGGGCGCGTCGAGCCCGCCGGTGACGACGCGGTGCGCCTGACCTGAGGGTGTCGGGGGGCGGCGTCGCCTAGCGTCGGCGGGGTGACCGGGACAGTGCACCGCGACCGGGACGTCGTCGGCTGGGACGTCGTGGTCGTGGGCGCCGGCTCGGCCGGGTGCGCGCTGGCGGCCCGCCTGGTCGATGCCGGCCGGCGCGTGCTGGTCCTGGAGGCCGGCGCCGACCACCCGCAGCCGGCCGACTTCCCACCGGCCCTGCGCGACGCGGCCGTCCTGGGGGCGGTCACCCCCGGGCACCCCGCCAACTGGACCTACACCGCGCAGCTGGCCGAGGACGTGAGCTACCCGGTGGTCCGCGGCCGGGTGCTGGGCGGGTCCAGCGCCGTGAACGGCACCTACTTCGTCCGCGGCACCCGGGCGGACTTCGACGGCTGGGCCGCGGACGGCAACGACCTGTGGTCCTACGACGCGGTGCTGCCGGCCTTCCGGCGCTCGGAGACCGACGCCGACCACCCCGGCTCACCCGTGCACGGGGACAGCGGACCGATGCCGGTGCGCCGGGTGGTCTCCGGGCACCCGGTCGCCGAGGCGTTCACCGCCGCCTGCGCGGAGCTCGGGTTCCCGGCGGAGCCGGACAAGAACGCCGACGGCGCGCCCGGACACGGGCCGCTGCCGGTCAACGTCGCCGGCGGCGTCCGGGTGAACACCGCGATGGCCTACCTCTCCCCGCGGCGCGGCTCGCCGCTGCTCACCGTGCGGGGGGACACCCGGGTGACCCGGGTGCTGTTCTCCGGCGACCGGGCGATCGGGGTGCAGACCGAGCGCGGTGCGGTGCACGCCGGGGAGGTGGTGCTCGCCGCCGGCGCGGTGGCCACCCCGCAGCTGCTGATGCTCTCGGGCATCGGCCCGGCCGACCAGCTGCGGGCGGCCGGTGTGGCCGTGCGGGTGCACGCCCCGGGGGTGGGGGCGGACTTCACCGACCACCCGGACCTCTACGTCACCTGGCAGCCGCGGCGGCGGCTGCCCGCGCCGCGGGGCCTGCTGCCGCTGTCCAGCGCGCTGCACACGACGTCGGCGGGGTCACCGACCCCCGGCGACCTCGAGGTGATGCCCTGGCTGAAGCCGTTCAGCCGGGTGCTGCTGGACCGCGCCCCCGGGTCCCCGGTCGCCGAGGCGCTGAAGCGGCCGGGAGCCACGCTGCGGGCGCTGCGCGGCGCGTCCCTGCACCGGGTGCTGGACCAGGCCCGGCGGCGGGAGGACCTGTTCCTCGCCGTCGCGTTGCAGCAGGAGGACAGCCGTGGCCGGCTGAGCCTGGTCAGCGCCGACCCGACGGTGCAGCCGCGGATCGAGCACCGCTACCTCACCGAGGAGTCCGACCGGCGTCGCATGCGCGAGGTGGTGCGGCTGGCCGCCGAGCTGCTGTCGACGGCCGCCTTCGCGCCGCTCGTGGGTGGGCGGACCGGCCTGCCGGACGACGTGCTGGCCGACGACCGGCAGCTGGACCGCTGGGCCCGCCGGCACCTGGCGACCGCGATCCACCTGGCCGGCACCGCCCGGATGGGTCCGGAGAGCGACCCTGGAGCGGTCGTCGACCAGCAGCTGCGGGTGCGTGGGGTGCGTGGCCTGCGGGTGGTGGACACGTCGGTGATGCCGCGGGTGACCTCCCGTGGCCCGGCTGCCACCGCGGTGATGCTCGGCGAGCGGGCCGCGGAGCTGATGACCGGCGGGCCGGCGGTGCTCAGCCCTCCGGCCGGCTGAGCACCACGCTGACCACCTCGGGGTCGGTGGAGCCGAGCACGAGCAGCTGCACGCCCCGTTGCTCGGCGGTCAGCATCGCGGGGTCGGCGGTGTCGGTGAGCAGCTGCCAGCCCTCGGCGGGGAGCGTCTCGCGGTAGAAGGCCATCGCCTCCTCGACACCGACGTCGAAGACGACGAAGGACGGGGAGTCCGGGGCGGTGGAGGTGTCCTCGGTCGAGCCGCCCGGCGGCACCGGCACGCTCTCCGCCGGCCAGCCCGAGGGCAGCGCGAACGACCCGGGGGGGCCCGCCGTGGCGGCGGCGCTGGTGCTCCCGGCGCCCTCGGTGGCGTCCTCGCCCGAGCAGCCCGGCAGGAGGGCCAGTGCCGCGGCGGCCACGGCGGCGGACGCACGGCGACGTGCCCCGCGGGTGGTCCGGGCTCCCATCGGGTCCTCCAGGGTGCTGGGGTGCGCGTCGCCGGCGGCCACGATACGGCTCGCCGGGAGCCGGGACACCGGCGCCGCCGGACCCGATGCGGGTGCGGCGGCGCGGAGGGAGGACGGGTGCGGGTCGTGCCCGCCGGTCAGCGGACGGCGCGGATCTGGGTGCTCGTCTGGGACAGCGGCGACCAGGCGTCGGGGTGCGGCTGGCCGGCGTCGACGACCCAGCCCGGCGCGCGGGACGTGGTCGTCCGTCCACGGGTCTCCGGCCGGGCGCTGAGCCGCACGATCAGGGTGAGCAGCACGAGCAGCCCCACGAGCACGCCGGCGATGGTGAAGAGCGTCGAGAGCATGACTGGAAGTTAGTGGTGTGAACCGGTCCGTGTCAGAGCCTCGCCGGGGCAGAAGTCGTCGAAGATCGGCGAAGGAGTGTGGTCACTCTGCCAATTCGATCGATCTGTCGACTCGAACTGGACGATCGGACTGGTCAGAGTCTGCCAGAGGTCCGTCGTCCACCGCCTCCGGGTCGGGGAGGCCCTCGACGGCCAGTCCGTGGGGCGGTGTCAGGACGACGACGGTGAGCGACGCGGCATCCCAGTCGGTGTGCACCGAGCCCGCCGCCGGCCCCGTCATCTGACGGTCCTCCTGTGGGGCCGTGGCGAGCGTGCGAGCGGTGGGGGCAGGACGTTCCTCTCTCAGGCGACGGGGAGGCCGGTGTAGTTCTCCGCCAGCTCGCGGGCGGCGGCCTCGGAGGAGCAGACCCGGCGCAGCTGGGACAGCTGCAGCTCGGCGTCGAAGTCGTCGCCGGAGCGGTGCAGCATCGAGGTCATCCACCAGGAGAAGTGCGTGCAGCGCCAGACCCGGGCCAGGGCGCGGTCGGAGTAGCCGTCGACCAGGTCGGTCCGGCCCTCGGCCAGCAGCCGGACCAGGGCCTGGGCCAGCAGGGTGACGTCGGCGACGGCGAGGTTGAGCCCCTTGGCCCCGGTGGGCGGCACGATGTGCGCGGCGTCGCCGGCGAGGAACAGCCGGCCGCGGCGCATCGGCGCGCTGACGAACGAGCGCATCGGCAGGATCGACTTCTCGGTGACCGGGCCGGTCTGCAGCTCCCAGCCGTCGAGCGCGAACCGCCTCGACAGCCCGTCCCAGATCCGGTCGTCGGACCAGTCCTCGATCTTCTCCGCCGGGTCGACCTGCAGGTAGAGCCGGGACACCGACGGTGAGCGCATCGACAGCAGGGCGAAGCCGTCGGGGTGCCAGGCGTAGACCAGCTCGTCCTCGCTCGGCGCGACGTCGGCCAGGATGCCCAGCCAGGCGTAGGGGTAGGTGCGCTCCCAGGTGCGGCCGGCCGTGCCGGCGGTGACCACCGGGCGGGAGACGCCGTGGAAGCCGTCGGCGCCGACGACGACGTCGCACTCCAGCACCTGCGGCGTGCCCGCGGCGTCGGTGAAGCGGATGCGGGGAGCGTCACCGTCGACGTCCTCGGGGGAGACGTCGGAGACCT